>JAGRIN010000388.1 GCA_020443245.1 Pseudomonadales bacterium | reverse complement strand
GGGTTCCAGTATTCACGATAGTGCGCGAGCCTGCCGTCACGCGCCCTGGCAACAATCACATATTGCTGGGGATAGGGCTTGCCCGTTTCAACCGCCGTCCCCGTCACGCGAAGCTCGGTAATCAGTACACTCGGGTCCAAACCCGGATGGCTTGTCATCTCGTCCACGCGTTCGATAGAAATGCTCGCGGGGAAAGCACTCATGTACTCGAGAATTGCCGACTTGCCCTCGAGTCGACGAGGCTGGCCTTCCGCGGCGAAGGGAAATTCACAAACTGCATCGTCGGTCCAGAGCTCAATCCACTCTTCAAATTGTTCACCCAGCAACAGGGACTGGTATTGCCTCATCAGTTCAGCCGTTTCAGTCCTGGTTTGCGCATCATCCGACATGGGCACTTCTCCTCGAATTCATTACAATACGGACTATCAGTCCGATTTGGAGGATGATACGGACTAATAGTCCGTTTATCAAGATGGAATCAAAGGAACGATCAGACGCAGCTCGAAATCGCGAGGCCATTCTGACTGCCGCGGAAGATCTGTTTTCGTCATCCCGCGGGGACGTCTCGATGGACGAGATCGCGCTAGCCGCCGGCGTCGGCAAGGGAACGCTGTTCCGACGCTTCGGGGATCGCACGAGCCTGCTGCGAGAGCTGTACCGCCGCAGGCTGGCGCCTCTTCGAGAGGCTATCCTGTCAGGGCCGCCACCCCTGGGTCCGTCGGCACCCGCGCGCCGACGCATCCCGGCATTACTCGTAGCAATCGCCAAATTCAAACTCGATAACGCAGCGTTAATGACGTCGCTCGAATCCGCGCCGGGCAACGCTGCACCCCTTCAGTCCTCACCCTGGTATGAGGATGTCCACTCATTGCTCCGGGACCTACTAGCGAATGAAGGGACACGCTATCCCTCCTGGGACGCCCACATCCTCCTCGGCGCGGTGAGGGCTGACCTCGTGCACCACGTCGCTACGACAGAAGGGATGAACGAACAGGACATAGCTGAGCGACTGGAAGCGCTTGCAGGGAAAATACTGGGTGCATAACCGCAGACGGATGCGTTTGAGTCTAATCTGGATATGACTGAATACAGCGAACAGAGAGTGCGCCCGAACTGGTTCCTGGTTGTCCACTTGTGGCGTCAGGCGCACACTATGGTTTCCGCGACGAACGGGCTTTCCTGATGCTGACGGCAGAAGAAAACGAACGGCTCACCCGCACCGGTCCCCGCACCGCGATGGGGAACGTGTTCCGATGTTACTGGCAGCCCGCCCTGCTCTCCCGCGAACTCGTCTCCGACGGCCCGCCGAAGACCATCAGGATACTCGGCGAGGACTTCATCGCCTTCCGGGACAGCGAGGGACGAGTCGGCGTGGTCGAGCCACGCTGCACCCATCGTGGCGCCAACCTGATCCTGGGACGCAACGAGGCATGTGGACTCCGCTGTGTCTATCACGGCTGGAAGTTCGACGTCAGCGGAAACTGTATCGAGATCCCGACCGCACCCGACAAGATTGCAGAGGGGCTGAAGCCAAAGGCGGCACTTCGCGCCCTCAAGGTCTCCGAATGGTGCGATATGATCTGGGTACACTTCGGTGAAGGCGATGTCGGTCTCCCGCCACAGCTGGATTTCAGCGCGATGCCCGACAGTCACTACTTCGTTTCCAAAAAACTCCAGCAGTGTAATTGGGCGCAAGCAGTCGAAGGTGGACTCGATACGGCGCACTTCTCCTTCCTGCACGCCAACATTGAAGATGGCGAGCGAACCCCACTGGCACCATCGGGACAAAATGAACCGCCCAACGTCGCACGATACCGCTGGCTCATCGAAGACAGCGTGCCGCACTTCACCGTGCTGTCCCACGACGCCGGGCTTCTACTTTGCGCGGCGCGCAAGGCCGACAACGATCAACTCTACTGGCGCCTCACGCAGTTCATGATGCCCAATCACTCCATGGCGCCCAACAGCTTTCCGGGCGACAACCACCAGGGCAACACGTGGGTCCCGATCGACGATCACTCGTGCTGGATCTTCTGCTATGCCTACAATCCGCACCGTCCACTGACCGACGAGGAACGGACGCGTTATGCCAACGGGTCTGGCATTTTCGCGGCGGTCGATGAGAATTTTGTGCCGCTGCGCAACCGTGACAACAATTACCTGATCGACCGCGAACTCCAGCAGCACTCGAACTTCACAGGCATCCGCGGTATTTCCGAACAGGATGCCGCCGTTGCCGACAGCCAGGGCTTCATTGCCGATCGCACACGCGAACTGCTTGGCCAGACGGATCTCGGCATCGTCCGATTTCGCAGGCTGATGCTGGAGTCTGCACGCGAATGCGAGCGCGGCGGTGTCCCACGCGGTGCGCGCGACGCAGGCGCGTATCGCGTTCGGTCAGGAGACGCCATGTCTTCGGCGAGTGCAGGTGCAATCGACGTGGCACTTGAACGCTTCGCTGACCTGGCCGGCACCAACCTGGACGTCCGTTGAGAGGAAATCCCGCTCGGCAAGGGCACACCCTCACCGTTTTCGGTATGCTCAAACTGGATATACACCAGAGACAAGAGGCCGACGACACCTTTGACTGACCAGAGCTTCCCCGAATCCGGCACCGGCGATAGGACGGACCGAAGCATCGGCAACGTCTCAGACAACGCAATCGGGGTCGCCGGCGCTGAACGACTCGCCTGGGGCGTCATCTGGGCATATTCCCTGCCGCGCATCTCGTTCGGCATCATGGGCCTGCTCTTCGGCACCTACTTCATGAAGTTCTCGACCGACGTATTGTTGATCGCACCCGCAGCGATTGGCGCGCTGCTCGCGGCTTCCCGAATGTGGGATGCCGTCTCGGACCCACTGGCCGGATTTCTTTCCGACAGAACGCAGTCGCGTTTCGGCCGCAGGCGCGCG
>JAGRIN010000387.1 GCA_020443245.1 Pseudomonadales bacterium | reverse complement strand
TTGACGCTTCTTTGGTAAGAGCGCAAGAACGCGACGTATGTCGTGGATGAAGCCCATGTCCAGCATGCGATCCGCCTCGTCCAGGACGAGCATCTCCACGTTCGAGAGATCGACGGTGTGTTGTGACACGTGATCCAGCAGTCGTCCCGGTGTCGCGACGAGGATGTCGACGCCGCGTTTCAGCACTTTGATCTGCGGGTTGATGTTGACGCCGCCGAACACCACGGTGGATTTGAGCGGGAGGTGTTTGCCATAGGTTTCCACGCTCTCTTGTACCTGCGCCGCGAGCTCGCGTGTCGGTACCAGGATCAGCGCGCGTACGTTGCGCTTGCCGCTCTCACGAGCCGATAACATCAGCCTGTGTAACAGTGGCAGAGTGAATCCGGCAGTCTTGCCGGTGCCGGTCTGCGCGCCGGCCATAATGTCGCGACCTTCCAGGATAACCGGAATCGCGTTTTGTTGAATGGGTGTAGGTTCGCTGTAGCCGGCTTCAGAGACGGCACGCAGCAGTTCGGCCGACAGGCCGAGATCGGTAAAATTCATGTGTTGTTTGTTTCCTGTGTCGTCCGACCGCAGGGATATGTCTCGACTGCGCAAGGTCCGGACGTCGGGGTTGTTCGTTATTTCGGGGTTAGCCGGGATGGATTACCGCGAGGGACCGGCGCTGACCTTCGGGTGCCGGTGGCCGCATTCTAACAGAAGGCGCACGGTGGTCCAGCTTTCTTTTTGCCGGGCATCGCGAGCCCGCGCGGGTCACGGGGCACGGCGATAGATGACCTTGCCGCCGACGATCGTGGCCGCGACGCGTGTCTCGAGCAGCTTGTCTTCGTCCACCTGCATGATGTCCTGGTCGAACACCGTGAAGTCAGCGAGCTTGCCGGCCTCGATCGAGCCCTTGATATGTTCTTCGAACGCTCCGTAGGCGGCGTGGCGCGTGTACGAGGCAAGGGCCTCCTCACGTGTCAGTTTCTGCGAGGGTTCGTATCCGCCCGGGGGCTCCCCGGCCAGCGTCTTGCGGGTGACAAGCGCGTAGAACGAGGCAATCGGGTTGATGGGTTCAACGGGTACGTCGGTGCCGTTGATCAGTATCGCGCCGCTGTCGACAAGCTTGCGCCACACATAGGCACCCTGTTCGATACGTTGCTTGCCGAGCCTGTCGATCGCCCAGGGCCTGTCGGACGAGAGATGAACCCCCTGCATCGACGCGATCACCCCGAGCTTACCGAACCGGGGAATGTCCGCGGGCGAGAGATGTTGGGCGTGCTCGACCCGGAATCGCACGCCCTGGTCCCGGCCTGACTGGACGCGTTCGAAAATGTCGAGTACCTCGCGGTTGGCGCGGTCACCGATCGCGTGCACGCAAACCTGGAAGTTGTGCTGGAATGCTGCCTCGGAAACACGCTGCATGTATTCCGGCGTCATCGTGGGAAGCCCCACGTGTCCCGGACGATCGGCGTAAGGTTCGAGTAGCCAGGCGCCGCGGGATCCGAGTGCACCGTCAGCTATCAGCTTGATGGCGCGAATAGTCAGCCGGTTGTCACCAAGGCCGATTTCCGGCCCTGTGCGATACCAGTCGAGCAGCAGGTTCTCGTCCCACCCGGCCAGCATGACCCACAGCCGGCTCGTCAGTTTTCCCTCTTTCAGGAACTGCTTGATGAGCGCGATTTCCTGGCGACCGCTGCCGGCGTCCTGGAATGTAGTGATGCCATTTGAGGCCATTTCGCCGAGTGCAAGTGCCAGCGCCTCGCGCGCCTGCTTTTCACTGGGCGGCGGAACATGTTTGGCGATGAGTTCCTGCGCCCGTTCGTTGAAGATGCCGGTCGGTTGCGAGTGCTCGTCCTTGATGACCTCGCCATCGCCGGTGAATTCGGTTTCGGCGTTGATGCCGGCGGTTTGCATCGCGACGGAGTTGGCTAATGCGGCGTGTCCACTGGCGTGTACGAGATAGACAGGATTATCCGGCGTCGCCGCGCTCAGCTTGTCATGGACCTGGAATCCCTTGACCATCTTTGCGGGCTGCGGCGTCCACTTGCTCTGGTGCCAGCCACGTCCTGTGATCCACTCGCCGGGTGCCGCCTTCGACGCTGCGGCAGCGACGCGCGCGACGACCTCGTCCCACGATGTCGCATCGGAAAGATCGAGCCTCTGCATCGAGAATCCCAATCCCATAATGTGTCCGTGCGACTCGATGAAGCCGGCAGTCATCGTCTTGCCGGCGAGGTCGATCACCTCTGTCTTATCGTCAGTGAAGCGTTGCGCCGCCTTCAATCCGCCAACAAAGGTGATGCGATCGCCATCGTAGACGACTGCCTCGGCCGTCGGCATCTCGGATACTGAGGTGTAGATCGGGCCACCCGTCACCAGCGTGTTGGCGTTAGTGCCGGTGGTAACGATCCCGAGGACCAGCAGGCAAATAAGGCGCATGGATATTCTCCGGTACCGCTTTTTCACCGCATCATAGCGGGCGCTCGTGCTTATCTCGACAGTTCTGTGCAAATCTGCCGATATAGAAAAGGCGTGACCCAAAAATCGGGAGCTGGATGCACAAGGAGGGTGCGTGTCACTCGCTTACGGGAGAGTGGCTCGCCGGACGAAAGACATGATGCTCGGAGTCACAGGGATACTGAAAAGAGCGATCGGGCGACTGTACCCGATGGCGTTCCCGGCCGGTCCCGGAGATCCGATGGCGGCGGTGGTTGCCGTGGCCGATGACGATGATTCGCCTTCCCGGCCATCCTGGTACTTGCCCGCGGCACCGATGGTGAAATCGGTGCACGCGCGCTTTCTCGAAACGGTGTTCGGTGCCGAGGTCAGTCCGGTGCCCGCGCCAACGAGGTCGGACCAGCAGTTGGCGGCCGAATGTGTCAGGCAGCTGCAGTCCGCCGATTTTCGCCGCAAGTCGATACCGAGGCTACCGGTCG
>JAGRIN010000386.1 GCA_020443245.1 Pseudomonadales bacterium | reverse complement strand
ACAGGTTCCATCACCGGAATGTCGGGATACCCGGGCAAGGCGCAGATCTCGGCATAGATGAGCTGCGGGTTCATGCGATGGAGGCTGGTGAAGTCGCAGCCGGAGAACCCGTGCGGCGTGGTAATCACGACGACGTCCGCCTCGTGCACCACGTCGTGGAAGGGAAAGTGGGCGATCTCCTTGCCGCGCAGCCACATGCGCGCCGAGACCATCTCGGACAGTTCGGCGTACTCAGGATCGGGAAAGCGTTGCACGTGCGCGCCAAAATCCGAGAGGATCATGGTCGCAAGTCCGCCCGCGGGCCCTGAAGTCAGGTCCAGGACACGCAATCCCGCGAGCGGTGCCGTCATTCTCGCTTCATCCCGTCAAATGATCACTCCAGCAGGTTACCATCGGCATCGATGATTTTCACAGGGCCGTAACCCAGGGCTTCGAGACCGGGCTGAACCTGCTTGCGGTCACCAACGACCACCCAGACGATGGAGCCTGGATGGATGATCTTGTGGGCAATGGTGTTCACCTTGTCCACCGTCAGGTCCGCGACGCGTTTTGGATAATCCTTGAAGTAGTCGTCCGGCAGGTTGTACTGGACGATCTGCGACAGGGACCCCAGCACAGCATCGGCAGTCTCCCAGCGACCTGCGAGCGAGAGCGAATTATTCTTCACGCTCTTGTCGAGTTCCTCAGCCGTGATGGGTTTGTCGCCGACAATCTCGTTCAGCTCCTTCATTGCCTCGACGATCGACTCACTGGTCTTGTCGGTCTGCACGCTGGTCAGCACGTAGAACACGCGTTGACCGCGCGCGTTGATAAGCCCTGTAAAGGCGCCATAGGACCAGCCCTTGTCCTCGCGCAGATCCATGTTGATGCGAGAAGTGGCAAGTCCGCCGAGGACATCGTTCACCGCTTCGATTGCGGCTTCGTCCGGATTGGCTTTCGGTACCGTCACGAGGCCCGCGAGCAGCATCGACTGGGGAGCCCCGGGGCGATCGACGAGATACACCGCGTTGTGGTCACGCATCGCCACTTTGTCGACGTGCTTCGAAGGGACGTCCCCTTTCTCCCACTTGCCGAACTGCGCTTTGATCTTCGGCAGTATCTCGTCCATGGTCGTGTCACCGACCACAATGAGCGTTGCGTGGTTCGGCTTGAACCAGGTGTCGTGGAATGCTTTCAGTTCATCGAGCGTTATCGCCTGTACCGACTCGAGCGTGCCGGAGCCCGTCAGGGGATTGCTATAGGCATGGCCGTCGCCGTAGATCAGCTTCGGAAACACCCGTGCGGCCATTGAGTTCGGGCTCTGTTGTTCCCGTCGGATACCGGTGAGTTGCTGTTTCTTCAAGCGATCGAACTCCGCCTCCGGGAAGGCGGGGTGCAATACAACGTCGGAGAAGATCGGCAATGCATCGTCGAGCGTCGTCGTCAGCGCTGACAGGCTGACGAAGGACGTATCAAGGTTGGAGCCGCTGCCGACCGAGGCGCCGAGCGAGATGAGTTCATCACTGATTTCCAGTGCGTTGCGAGACTTCGTGCCCTCGTCGAGCATGTTCATGGCGAGCTTTGCGACGCCCGCCTTTGTCGACTGGTCAGAGGCATAACCGGCGTCGAGCGAGAGCTGCATGTCGACGACGGGAATCGCGTGGCGTTCCGCCACGATCACGTTGAGGCCGTTATCCAGCGTCGCCCGCTTGAAGTCATCGAAGCTGGTGAGTGGCGGCTTGCCCGGGGTCGGCAGGTGGGAGCGGTCCGCCATGTCATCGGTGGATTTGCCTTCGGCGTACGGACGGATGCTGAGCTGGTACATACCGTCGGACAGCCACCTTTGCGCAACGTCCTTCAGGTCCTTGCGGGTCGCGTCCTTCACCCAGCCGAGTTCGATCTTGTAGTGTGCCGGATCGCCCGTCTAGATGTAGTTGGAAGCGAGAATGTCGGACTTGCCGCCGAAGCCGCCAACTTCCTCGATGCCGCGAACGAAGCTGCTGATGGTTTGCACCTTCACGCGCTCCAGTTCATCTTTGCTCGGACCTTTCTTCCGAAACTTCTCCAGCTCCTCGGTGATGATCCGGTCGACCCTGGCTTCGTCGACGCCGGGATTGATCATCGCGGTGATCTCGAAGGTGCCGGCGATTTCGCCGGTCGAGGTGTAGGCTGAAACAGATGAAACCAACTGCTCATCGTAGACGAGCCGCTTGTAGAGACGTGAACTCTTGCCGCTGGAGAGGACGCCGGCTGCAAGATTGAGGAGCGTGGTGTCGCGTGTGCTGTTGCCCTCGATGTTCCAGGACTTCAGCAGCATGGTCTGCGGCACGCGATCGTAGCTCACCTGCTTGTGAGTGCCGGTCAGCTTGGCGACCCACGACTCCTGGCGCGTGACAGGCGGACCGGGTGGGACAAAGCCGAAGTAGTGCTCCATCTTCTCCTTGACCTCGGGCACCGTCACGTCACCGGCAACCACCACGACCGCATTGCTCGCGCCGTAATAGGTCTTGAACCACTCCTTGACGTCGTCGAGCGTGGCCGCGTTCAAGTCTTCCATCGATCCGATCGTCGTCCAGGAGTAGGGGTGCGAGTATGGATAGATGCTGGCGTACTGGATTTCACCGCCCTTGCCATAGGGCCGGTTTTCGCCCTGGCGCTTCTCGTTCTGCACGACGGCACGCTGCTCATCGAGCTTGTCCTGCGTGATGGCTTCGACCATGTGACCCATGCGGTCAGACTCGAGCCACAGGATGGTACCGAGGCCATTTGTCGGCACGGTCTGGAAGTAGTTCGTACGGTCCCAGTTTGTCGTGCCGTTCCTCGTCGTGGCTCCGAGTTTTTCGGTCGCCTTGAAGTAGTCGTCATCGAAATTCTGGCTACCGTTGAACATGAGGTGTTCAAACAGGTGTGCAAACCCGGTGCGTCCGCGGACCTCGTTCTTCGAGCCCACGTGAT
>JAGRIN010000385.1 GCA_020443245.1 Pseudomonadales bacterium | reverse complement strand
GTTCGATGATCGTTGTAACGGCCTTGCCGTTCCTGGCGGCGGCGGCGAGCGCGTCGACAACCGGCGAGTCGTCGCTCGTGCGGTAGAGGGTCTGTTTGATGGCGACCACCCCGGGATCGTCCGCGGCGGCCTTCAGAAAGCGCACGACGGTGTCGAAGGACTCGAAGGGCCAGTGCACGAGGATGTCCTTTGCCGCGATCGCCTCGAACACGTCGACGCCGTCAGCCAGCGATTTGACCTCGCGAGGTGTGTGGGGCGCAAACAGCAACCCGTGATACTTGCTCGCGACCTCGCTGGTGATGATCGAGGCCAGCGAAGCCATGCCCGGCAGCTTCAGGACATGGATGTAGCTGGTGTCGCTGAGGGGTTTGCCCGCCTGCTCGAACCAGGCGAGCTCGTCGTCGGTATAGATGTCGAGGTGATGCGCGATGAATCGCAGGGAGGTTTCGGACATCGAGTCGGCCACCTTGAGCAGGATGGCGTTGGCCTTGTGCCGCATTCGCAGGCCGAACTCGACGATCGAGCGCAAATCATCCGCGCGTTCCTGTCGTGCCAGGTCGTTATCACGGAGTATCTGGAAGACGCCGTGACTACGCAGGCTGTCGCCGGGAAAGAGATCGGTCCAGAACCGGAAGACCAGCGTCTCGAGCGTGATGAAGCGGACCCGCTCGCCGGGCAACTGAATAAACCGTGAAAGGCGCTCGGGCAGCGGAATCAGGATATGCCTGTCGGAGAACTCCAGGATGGTGCACACCCCGCCGCTCGGAATGAAGGGAAACGGATGTTCTTCATCGATGATGCTGGGTGTGAGCACCGGCAGGACGTGGCGGCGGAAGAAGTCGTGCAACCACATGACGTCGCCGGTATCGAGTTCATGCGCTTCGCACAGGTGAATATCAACCTGTGCAAGTTGTGCACGAATGGTCTCCCACGTGGCGGACTGAGAGCGCATCAGTGCTCGCGCCCGGGCCATGACGGCCCTCAATTGCTGTGCAGGCGTCATGCCGTCGGGCGTGATGTACGCGTCGGTCTTCTTCGCGGCGCGACGCAGCTTGGCGACCCTGACCGCATGGAACTGGTCCAGTACGCTGGCCGAGATGGCGAGAAACCGGAGTCGCTCCAGCAGGGGATGCGACGGATTGTGTGCTTCCTCCAGGACGCGCTCGATGAACTGCAGATCGGAGATTTCGCGATTGTTGTAGCGGCTGCTGTCAGGGACGAGCGGCACTGCGTTCGGGTCTGCGCTCTCGATCACGGGCAAGGAGGCGGCGGTCTTCCCGCGGGAAGGCAACCGGCGCCACAGCTTGGTGATCATCTCCGACATATCGTGTTATTTCCCTGCAGCGACGGGCACTGGAAAAAGCGGAGCAACGCCATCAGGCGTCCGGCTGTAGAGTTCTCCATTCTCTACAACAAGACTCGCCAGGTGGCTGCCGTAGTAGGCAGATGCTCCCACGTCGGCCATTATAACCTTGCCGCCGAACCTGGCGGTGATCTTGCCTGACGAGGTCGGTGTGTGGCCAATGACGATCCGTTGCGCGCCATAATAGTCAAGCATTTGCTGCAGTGCCGGCTCTTCTGTTTGCTCATCGTGCGTCGCAAGCCCGCGGTACCACAGCGGGCTCGTTTCGTCGTTCGCGTAGTTCGGCCCGAATGCGCGATCGCTTGAGAGGATGGCGCGGATTTCGCTATTGATGTCATCGATCGGTCGAAGCGGGGTGTGCGGGTCGACACCGCCGTGGCAGAACAATATGCCGTTGATACGAATCACGGCGTTGTGCGAGGCGACCCAACGGGCGATCTCGCCGCCCGGCTGCCAGAGCCGGCGGTGTTCGACGTAACCCTCCGGAAACTGGTGCATCAGCTTCGCCATGGTCTCGTCCTTGTTTGCGGCGAGTTCGGGCTGTTGCGCCAGCAGGTGATCGTAGACGCGCTCGACATACACGTGTTGTGTACGGGCGGAGTTTCTCGTGACGAGGGCAGCATATTCGCCTTCGCTGACGTAGCGCAGGTCGCCGCCGATATTCATGGCCTCGTGATTGCCGATAAGAGCATGCACATAGCCGCCGTCACGACGGGCCTCGCGCTCGAGTTTCATCAAATGACGAATGATCTTGAGGGAGTCAGGGCCGCGGTCAGGCACGTCGCCGAGCTGGACGAGGTGCGTGTCGCCGCCCGTCCACCTGAGCCGCTTGTCGATGAGTCCGTTCATCTGCAGCAACCTGACGTACTGTTCGTAGTCACCATGCAGGTCGCCAATCGCGACGATGCGAGGAACGTTGTCCCAGGTATCCTGTGCCGCGGCCGAAACGGCGACCAGGGTCAAGAGCAACCCGACAGCAACGCTGTGTATCAGGCGCAGGGCGTTACCGTCTTGATGCTGCACGTCGATCGATCTCTAATGCTCGCCGCCGACCATGGACCGAGCGTGCCCGCTATTCGAGCACCCTGGGCCAGTTGGCATCGGCCGATTTGATGAACCCGGGAATATCCTTTTCCCACTTCTTCTGGATGTCCTCACTGTAGTTGAGATACAGCTTGCCGTCGACAATCTTCCAGTACTCCGGATCGCCCTTGGCCGTTTTGCCCTGGCTCACGGCCCAGGCGCAGTAACCACCGTACTGGGGTACATACTTCTCGGGATCTGCCTTGAACAGCGCGAGATGTTCGGCGGAAGCGAAGTGAAACTCGACACCCTTGTACTCTGTCCGGAACGACTTGTTGCCCTCGACAGGCTTGCCGTCGGTGAAGTACGCGACCGGGTCCATCCCGCCAACGGCGACGTTCGAGAAGAATCCGGTGTAGAACGGATCGTCCTTCGCGAGTGCGGGCATCGCCAGCACAGAGAGCAACGCAAGTATCAGTAGCCGAAAAGACATTCCTTTCTCCTTTGTCCTGTTGGTGTGTCGCAAGACGCGAGCCGGACCTTCTTGTT
>JAGRIN010000384.1 GCA_020443245.1 Pseudomonadales bacterium | reverse complement strand
AAGCTGTTGCCTGAAAGGAGTTCCGCGCCGAGCTGTATGTACAGGATCGTCGGTGCCGTCCACGTCAACTGTACACCGGCATCGGACAGTCGTCCGCCGAACATCACGCGATAGGGAAGCGGATCGTCGACAAAGCTGGTCGCGTGGCCGTGAATCGCATTGATGTAGCCGATACCCGAGAAGAATTTTCCTGCCTTGACTTGTAGTCCGGCGGGTAGGGTAAGCGTCTGGAGATAGGCTTCTTCCATTTCGACGGAAGTTTCACCGCCGTCGTAACCGAAGGAGATCGTCGACGCGCCGTAGAACTTGTCGTCGACATTGGCTTGCAGGTTGAGTTCGCTCTCATTGAGTGTAAAGCCCTCGGCAAAACCGCCGGCCTCTTCGCCGAGTTGGAAGCCCGGCACGTCTCGCGCCGTGTCATTGTTCGAATAGGACGCGTACTGGCCGTCCAGAATCAGGCTGATTGCGGGGTTGAAGGCCTTGTCAGAAATCGCGCCACTGCCGTAGTCGGCGGCGTGAGCTTGTGCGACGACAAGACTGAGCAAGGTTGCGGATTGCGCCCATAGGCGCAGTTTGCGTGCTGGATGCATTGATGCTTCTCCTGGGGTTCGTGCCTTGCGGCCGAACAGACTGCATGTCTGCCACGCGACGATGGCCGCGGACAGTTAACTTTGTGTCAGTCGAGAGGAGAGCCGGGTGGTGCGCGGGGTGAGCCGGACCAGAGATGCAGGGACTGGACGACACGAACCTCGATTCGCTCGAACAGCGTGGGCTTCGGTGTCCAGGGGATGAATGTAGAGGTTGTATCGACCGGCGGTGAGACATGTCCCCCAAGCAGGCAGACCTGGCATGTCGGGTCGGAGCCGAAGAGTGGATGCTGGTAGGTGTGGGAGACGTAGACGATCTGCGCGAATACGAGTACCGCGGCCAGCAACCAGATTCGCGGCGCGATGGAGATCTCGCGAATCGTCACTTCGTCAATGTCTGTTCGGCGCGCGTATCGCATGGTGTCGCAGTGAACCGGTTTGTCGCGA
The DNA here is from genome assembly GCA_020443245.1 of Pseudomonadales bacterium. GTDB lineage: Bacteria > Pseudomonadota > Gammaproteobacteria > Pseudomonadales > Azotimanducaceae > JANQJA01. The sequence continues at coordinate 1,903 of JAGRIN010000384.1, read as the reverse complement.
GTTTTGCGTCATTTGGAGGGCAAGTCAAGAAATCGTCTCGCAGCGCGAATGATTTTGACCGACGGCGGCTCAAACTTGGCCTCAGCAGTCATGCAAGAGGTAGTTCATGCACCGCCGACTCCTGGCATTGATCGCGGCCATTGCGATCTGTTCCCCCTGCCTTGCGGACCCTTCGACCCCGGATTCATTCAATCTCGCTGATTATAAAGGCAAGGTCGTCTATCTCGATTTCTGGGCGTCCTGGTGCGGGCCGTGCAAGTTGTCGTTTCCCTTTATGGACAGGCTTGCGCGGCGATTTCCGGCCAAAGATCTCGTCGTCATTACTGACAACCTCGACCAGGACAAATCGAAGGCGGTTGCATTCCTGAACCGGATGAACGCCGGCCTGCCGGTCATGTTCGACGCGAAGGGCGTGCTGGCGACCCGTTTTGATGTCAGTAGCATGCCGACGTCCATCGTGATCGACAGGAACGGAAAGGTCCGCTACGTCCACAAGGGTTTCTTTTCCGACAAGGAGGACGACTACATGGAACACGTGATGGAACTCGTGAAAGAGAAACAAAGTTGAACCCAACGAGAGAGAACAACATGAACAGCATCATGAAGACCCTCACGCTTGCGAGCGCGTTGATCGTGCTCAGTGGGTGCAGTGCGCTCGGCGTGAAACCCTGGGAGCGCGACATCATGGCGAGAAAATCCATGCAACTCGATGCGGAACCGAACATCACCGCGTTCCACGAGCACATCTACTTCAGCAAGGAAGGCTCCAGCGGCGGCCGTACGTTCGATGGTGGAGGCTGCGGATGCAACTGACAAATAAGAGGCGCAAACAGGGAAAGCTGCTTCACTCACTTGGCCTCATGACAGCCAATCTCTTTGCCGCAACCCATGGCTACGCATCGACGGGAGATGTGATCGAAGATGTCCCGGGTGGACCCGGCACTGCAACGATCGATGCCGCGGTATTGTTCTATCAGGAGGCCGGTGGTCGTGTGAAGGCGATCGAGCCGACGACCGCTATCAGCATCGTCAGGGAGAACGGTGACATATTCAACGCGCGCTTCACTTACGATTCGCTGACCGGTGCGACGCCCAACGGCGCCGCGCCCTGGAGTGGTGTCCAGACATTCACGACGCCGGCCGCGAAGCCGGGCGAACAGGTTGCGGTGACGAGCGCGTCGGGACACCGGACACTGGTGACGTTGCCCGGAACCTCGACCACGGTCGCCCAATACACGGCTGAAGCGAACACTCTTCCTGTTGACGCGGGATTCATGGACAAACGCACGGCCTTCGACGTCGGCTATACGATGAACTGGAACCCTGAAACTACCACGTCATTCGGTTTCAGTGTGTCCAACGAGGTGGACTTCAAGTCCTGGTCGGCAAGCGGTTCGATATCACGTGCCTTGTTCGACAAGAATACGACGCTGACGCTTGGTCTCAACTATGAGAATGACAAGTCGAACCCGCTGTTCGGAACGCCGACACCCTTCACGCGCATGAACGGACTCGAGAAGGGGCCTGGTGACAGCAAGACTGTCACGAGTGTCATCGCGGGCCTCACCCAGGTGATGAACCGTCGATGGCTGATGCAAGTGAACTACGACATTGGCTGGAACAACGGCTACCAGAACGATCCGTACAAAGTCGTCTCGGTCGTCGACCCGCACAGCGGGCTGCCGCTCCAGTATTTGTACGAGAGCCGGCCGGATTCTCGCGTGCGCCAGAGCCTGTATCTCGGGAACAAGCTCGCCCTCGGTCCGACGGTCGCGGATGTCTCGTTCCGTTACTACCATGACAGTTGGGGCATCAAGTCCATGACGGGCGAGTTGAGTGAACGTATCCCGTTATCTCGGAGCTTCTACATCGAGCCTGAATTCCATTACTACCGACAGACCGC
>JAGRIN010000383.1 GCA_020443245.1 Pseudomonadales bacterium | reverse complement strand
GTGCTGGAATCGAACCTGATCAAACAGAATCGCAATCGCGTGATTCGCTGGGTGCGGAGCGAGACGCAAATCATGAAGCGGAGCTACCAGCTCGACCGCGTGATGGCAGGTATCCTCTCGATCGTGATTGCACTGCTGATCGGCCTCACGGCGCTGGTGATCGTCGGGCTCGCCTCCTATTTCGTCAGCCAGCGGACAAAACAGATCGGCACGCGGCGTGCACTCGGTGCAACCAGGCAGGACATCCTCAAGTACTTTCTTCTCGAGAATTCACTGATCACTGCACTCGGCGCCCTGCTCGGCTGCGTGCTGACGATCGCAGTGAGTTACTGGCTCGAAACCAGCTTCGATCTGCCACGCCTCGACTGGCGCTATCTGGTCGCGAGTGTGTTGGCGCTGGTTGTCGTGAGCCAGTTTGCCGCATATTGGCCGGCCCGCCGTGCCACCAATATCGAACCCGCGACCGCGACGAGAACGGTCTAGTGCCTGAGTGACGCGTCCTCGAACCGCTTGCGGTACTGGTAAGGCGACACGTCTACCCATTTCACGAAGGCGCGACGGAAGTTCGTGACCTCCGAGTACCCGAGCAGGTCCGAGATCTCCTGGACCGAAAGGTTGGTGGTCTGGAGATACTCGATCGCAAGTTCTTTTTTGACGTCGTCCAGAATCTTCTGGTAGCTCGTGCCCAGCGCCTTCAGGCGACGGCGCAACGTCCTGGTTCCGATAGACAGTTTCTCTGCGATGGCGTCGAGACGCGGAAACTCGCCCGGCGTCGACAGGAGCAGATGGCAGATGCGCGACACGATATCCTGCTCGATCTCCATCTGGTTCAGGAGCTTTCGGCACGACTCCTCACATATCCGGGCCGTGTTCGCATCCGCTTCCGCGAGCGGCTCGGCGAGTAGCGCCGCATCGAAGCGGTACTCGGTGTACTTCTCGTCGAACCGGATCGGACAATCGAAAGCCCGCGCGTAAAGGCTGTGGTAGGAAGGTTTCGCGAAACTGAAACGTAATTCGCGGGGCTCGAATGTTTCATTGCCGGTGAGCAAGCGAATCAGTGGCGTAATGCCGCTGAACAACTCATCAATCACCATCTGCCCTACCATGCCGCCCGCAAGCATGTGGTCCAGCCGGAGCACTGCGTCGTCCCCATCGCGCAGGAAGCCGAGTTCGAACATGGCGCCGGCCATCTTGTGGTACTTCACCGCAATCTGGATTGCCTTGTCGAGCGTCGCACTGCTCATCATCGCGTAACCGAGCAGGCCGAAATCCGAGATGGACACTTCGGACCGTGACATGAGCCACGCGCCGGGTGGAACGTGTTCAATGATGTTTTCCATCTGTCGTATGCGCTGCCGGTAACTGATACGCGCATCGGCATCCTGGAGGTCCGTCACGTCAATGCCGGTGCCGGTCAGGGCAATCGACCGGGACACACCCAGCCGCTGCGCCCACTCCAGCGTGCCGGAAACCTGGGACATCCGGATCGCCCGCTTGTCGAGACTGTAGTTGTGGAACATCAGTCGTGGAGGCCAGGACTTGCTTGACACTAGTGTCCGGAATTGATCTCAGGTTGTCAATTAATGATCAACCGCGCCCCATCAGGCAGAACGTACCGGCAGCAATCGCCGGACGCCGTAGTACTTCTCACGCCGGACAGACTCGATCGCGGCAGCCACAAAAGTCAGCGGCATGCCCAGCGCCGTGCCCACCAGGTTGATGCGCACGCGGTCCTCGTGCTGGATTTCGCAACATACGTGCGCAGACAGGAAGGCGGCCGCGACGATCTCGTGCTTGCCGAGCGCATTGAAGTGACGGGCTTCCGACTTGAGCCAGTCGTGGATGTCCGGGCTGCCGCGCGATACGTCGTCGACAAGGTGAGCAAACTCTCGCGCCGCAAACGTGCAGTGCGCGATCCGCTCACAGATTTCATTCGCGAGGTCACGATGGCCCTGCATGCCGTAACCGGAAAGGAAGTACGCCACGATCCGCTTCACTGCGTCGTGGTGTGCAGGGTCACCGCCCGCTTCGCGCGTCGCGTAACCGCAACGGGCGCACTCGTAGTAATCGGCGAGGCGCTCGATAGCAAGCAGCCGGACCCCGAACACGGTGAAGCAGTTCGTTTCGACAACGTGCGCAAACTCGTGCTGCTCGCCGCACACGCCACAAAACGCACGGCCCGCATTACTTCGCTCCCGATGTACCCGTTCGCCGAACAGAAAAATCATGATTGCCTACCAATTGCGAAACCGAAAGCGGGTGCCACAAATCTCTACCTCATTGCCCGAGAATTCAAGCCCGAGATCACGCGCGGCATTCTGGATAGCCTGTTTGTCCCTGGCGTCGAACTCGACTGCGCAGACCCCATCTCCCCGTCCATCTCTCGCCGACATCACGTTGACCTGTCCCTCGTCGAGACTGATCACAAAGCCCTCGCCCGCCGCATAACACTCGCCGCCCAACGCTTGGGTCCAGCGTCCCGCCAGACTGACCGGATCGCTACCCTGAATGTCGACCGCGGTGATCGTGGAAACGTGACGCGCACGCCGCGAGCGCCAGTCGGGTCCGCCCCACACCCACTCTTCGGGTGGAATCATCTCGTCGAACGAGACGATCGCCGCGCCGATGTCCTTCGGATGGACGTGAAATGCCCTGACGTCCTCGCGATCGATCTCCCAGATCTTGCGAATACCCAGGTCTTCAACCTGGCGGCGGAAAAGATCGATGTCTTTCACCTGCACGAGCACCATATAGCCCCCGTCACCCCCGCGCCGGTCGAGCAGACGTTCTGCCGTCGTGTCGTCGCGGGCCGGCGCGACAATCTCGAGGAACGTGTTGCCTATTGCCATGACCGAGTTGTGGAGACCGAACTCGCCGACGCCAGCATCGGCAAAGTCATCGTCGAGGCCAAGCAGGTGCATCACATCACGCCTCACTG
>JAGRIN010000382.1 GCA_020443245.1 Pseudomonadales bacterium | reverse complement strand
CGACTCGAAGATGTATCCTGAAATGCGAGTGTCCTTGCCGATAAGGATCCTGCCTTTTCCTTCGCGCGAGAATACCTTCCCCGCGGCCCAGCCGAGCTTCAGTATGAACTCTGCGGTAATCGGTGCTTCACCGACCCTGCCGCGAATCCCGTCAGTACCAAAAAACTTTTTCTTCATTTTTTCAATTTCCGGAAATGTTCTCGCGTTGGATGGCGGTTGTGACGCGCAATGCCTGCACGGTCGGACCGACATCGTGCACGCGGACAATGTCGGCGCCGCGCAGGACTGCAACCACCGCGCCGGCAACACTGCCCAAAACCAGGTCCGCAGATCCGCCGGCAAGGATTTTCGCTATGGTACTCTTTCTCGAAAGCCCCACCAACAAGGGCCTGCCGAGGTCTTTCAGCATCCCCAGACGATTCACGAGCGTGAGATTGTGCGCGGGCGTCTTGCCAAACCCGAAGCCGGGATCGAGCACAAGGCGATCGCGATCGATTCCCGCCGACTCGCACGCACCGATCCTCGACATGAAGAAGTCGATGACCTCGGAAACCACATCATCGTAATGCGGATCTGCCTGCATGGTCTTCGGGTCACCTTTCATGTGCATGAGGCAAATAGGGAGACCGGTCGCGGCCGCAGCGGCCAGCGCGCCGTCACGGCGCAGGGCACGCACGTCGTTAATCATCGACGCACCGGCCTGTGCCGCCGCTTCGATGACCTCCGGGCTACTCGTATCAACTGATACCGGGATATCTGAAAACGCGCGGATGGCTTTGAGAACAGGTATCACGCGTTCTCGCTCCACGTCCGCGGGCACCGGGTCTGCGCCCGGCCGTGTCGATTCGCCGCCGATGTCGATGATATCCGCGCCCTCATCGATCATCTGACGCGCCCGCGCCACAGCGGCGTCAAGCGTCTCGAAACGTCCGCCGTCCGAGAAGGAGTCCGGCGTTACATTGAGAATTCCCATCACAGCCGGAAACCTGGCAGTGAGCACGATGTTGTTCCTGTCTGATCAAAACAAAGAGGGCTGCGAACGCAGCCCTCCGGATAGCTTCTAGTGTTCCCCTGCCGGCCCGCCGACGGAACCACTTGGGCGCGGCGCCGTATCCCTGCGCGCTTCCGGCTCGGGGGTCGGGGGTTTATCACCGGGATCATGCCAGTCCTTCGGCGGACGGGGATCCTTGCCTGACATGATGTCGTCGATCTGGTCGCGATCGATCGTTTCGTAGAGCAGGAGTGCTTCTGCCATCGCGTCGAGTTTGTCGCGATTCTGAACGAGGATCGTACGTGCCGTGTTGTAGCAATCGTCGATGATGGAACGCACTTCCTCATCGATCATCTTCGCGGTTTCATCCGACATCTGGGCATGCTTGGCGCCCGCCGACATGCCGAGAAAAACTTCTTCGTCTTCTTCGGAGTACATGAGCGGACCCAACTTCTCGGAGAGTCCCCACTTGGTCACCATGTTCCGCGCCATCTTGGTCGCGTGCTGGATATCGTTGGACGCACCCGTGGTTATGCCCTCGCTACCAAGCGTCAGTTCCTCGGCGATCCGGCCGCCAAACAGCGCACAGATCTTGCTGTGGATCATACGGCGACTCATCGAGTACCGGTCTTCCTCCGGCAGGAACATCGTGACGCCGAGCGCGCGCCCACGCGGAATGATCGTGACTTTGTAGGAAGGGTCGTGATCGGGCACAAGGTAGCCGACGATGCAGTGTCCAGCCTCGTGATAGGCGGTGTTCCGTTTTTCGTCCTCGGACATCACCATGCTCTTGCGCTCTGCGCCCATCATGATCTTGTCCTTCGCCTGGTCGAACTGCGACATGCCGACCACTCGCTTCTCCTGGCGCGCAGCAAAGAGCGCGGCCTCGTTCACGAGGTTCGCGAGATCCGCGCCCGAGAATCCCGGCGTGCCGCGCGCAATAACCGACGGGTCCACATCGGGGGCAAGCGGCACCTTGCGCATGTGCACCTTGAGGATCTGTTCGCGCCCACGAATGTCGGGCAGGCCGACGACAACCTGTCGATCGAAGCGCCCGGGGCGCAGGAGCGCCGGGTCGAGCACGTCGGGACGGTTGGTCGCAGCAATGACGATGATGCCGTCGTTCGCGTCGAAGCCGTCCATTTCGACCAGTAGCTGGTTCAGCGTCTGTTCGCGCTCGTCATGCCCGCCGCCGAGACCGGCGCCACGGTGACGACCGACCGCATCGATCTCGTCGATGAAGATAATGCAAGGCGCCTGCTTCTTGGCCTGGTCGAACATGTCGCGCACGCGGGACGCACCCACGCCGACGAACATTTCTACGAAGTCGGAGCCGGAGATCGAGAAGAACGGGACCTTTGCCTCGCCGGCGATCGCTTTGGCCAGCAGCGTCTTACCGGTACCCGGTTGACCGACCATCAGTATCCCGCGCGGAATCCTCCCGCCAAGGCGCTGGAACTTGCCCGGATCCTGCAGGAACTCCACCAGTTCCTGTACGTCTTCCTTGGCTTCATCCACGCCCGCGACATCCGCGAACGTCGTCTTGATCTGGTCTTCGCCGAGCAGTTTGGCCTTGCTCTTGCCGAAAGTGAGCGGGCCGCCACGGCCACCGGAGCCGCCCTGCATCTGCCGCATGAAGAACATGAACACTGCAATGATGACGAGGATCGGGAAGCTCGCGACCAGCAGCTGCGTCCAGATGCTCTGCTGCTCGGGACGGACACCCTTGAACTCGACGTTATGGTTCAGCATATCGTCGATAAGCGCTTTGTCGGAAAGCTGGGGCTGGACTGTCTCGAAGTGGCTGCCGTCGTAACGCTCGCCGCGGATGGTCAGGCCGTCAACCTCGACCCGCTTTACCTGGTTCTGGGTGACCATCTCGAGAAAGTCGGAATACTCGACGTCTTCAGGCCGCTGGCTCACATTGAAGTTGTTGAAGACCGTCAAGAGCACTGCCGCA
>JAGRIN010000381.1 GCA_020443245.1 Pseudomonadales bacterium | reverse complement strand
CAGGATGAGACGAATGACGACGGTCTGCACGATGACCATCAATACGCCTGTGTAGCCAAGCGAGTAGCCGACTTCCCGGGGCGTCCACTCGAAGCGTTCGATAACGAAGAAACTCCACACGTTAGGCATCGCCGAGAGCGCGAAGTTGTAGAGAAAGATAACGAGGACAATGCCGATCACGACGGGGTATTTGCGGAGCGCAAGCAGTGTACCGATCGGGTTAGCTCGCTCCCACCTGAACTCCCGACGATGTTCCGGCGCCAGGGACTCAGGCAGGATGAAGAAGCCGAACACCATGTTCACAAAGGAGAGTATCGCCGCCGCAAAGAGCGGCCACCGTGGATCGATGTCCCCGAGGAGACCACCAATGAGCGGGCCGACGATGAAGCCGAGACCGAACGCGGCTCCCATATAGCCGAAATACTCTGCGCGTCGGTCGCCGACCACCGTGTCAGCGATGTACGCATTGACGGTACTGTTCGTCGAAGCGCCCATCCCACTGATGATCCGGCCCGCAAAAAGCGTCGCAAGGTTGGTCGCGAACCCCATCGCCAGGTAGTTGATCCCCATAACGAAGAGCGAGAGAAGGAGTACGGGTCGCCGTCCGAATCGATCCGAAAGATTGCCGATGGTCGGCGAAAAGAGAAACTGCATGGCCGCGTACGAGACCGCAAGCCAACCACCATACCGAGCGGCGGCGGACAGTGGTTCACCGGAGATTTCCATAATCAAGTCCGGCAGCACCGGCAGCATGACACCGAAGCCGATGGAGTTGATCAGCGCAGTGGCAAAGATGAACGCCAGGGCGGCACGACTCATCCCGGTGGTCGAAATGGCTTCAGGCATTCTGCAGGGCATTCCAGGTGGCAGCGCGTAGCATGTTCATGTGTGGACCTTCAGGTGTCAATTTGGATCGCTGTGGGCGGTCGCGCCCGCACGATACGAGTTCGAAGGAACAAGGTCGGATCACGCCGCCCCTTAACCCATCATCGCAACGAGTTCGTCCACGACGAGCCGAATCCTCGGGACCTGCTGCACACTCTTCGCGACGACAATGTAAAAGTCGTAAGCGGGAAGCTGCACACCCACATCGATCTCTACAAGGTCGGTCTGCTCGAAGAGTACTGGTCGCCCCATGATCATGGCACCTACGCCCGCTCGCACTGCCGCTTTCTGCACCAGGTAGTCATCGGACGTGAACACGGGTTCAAAGTCAGGAATGATCCGCTCCAGCATCGGACGCGGCACCACATGCCGTCGCACGCCGGACCACGTGACCCAGTCGAGGTCGTGCCACGAGCAGGGCTGGCGTACCGTGCGCGCATAGGCCTCGGATGCGAATATACCCGGCATGTTGCTCCCCTTGTGCAACGCGACCAGTTCCGGCTCCGCCGGTAACTGCGTTCGCACCGCGATGTCCGCAGCGCCCCGCGTCAGGTCAACGTGCTCAACTGCCGAGAGGATATCGAGCACGATCTCTGGATGCGAAGTCCGAAATCGTGCAGCAAAGGGCGCCAATTGCTCCACCGCGATGCCGGGCGGCGCCGCCATTCGAACGACGCCACCGCCGGGATTCTCGACTCCGCGTGCAGCACGGTCGAACTCCGCCGCCCATCGCGCCATCTGCTCTGCTGCCGGCAACAGTCGAAGCGCGGCACGGGTCGGCATTGCGCCATGTTTGCCGCGGTCGAAGAGTTGTTCGCCGAGGCGTAATTCCAATTCCTGAATGCGTCGGCTGATGGTCGGCTGGCCCAGCCCCATAGCGCGTGCTGCCGCGCTGAAACTCCGGTGCTCAGCCACGGCAAGAAAAGTGTGTGCATCGTTCCAGTCCAGGTCCATCTTATCCATCCAAATACGAATGTTTCTATGCTCTTTTGAGGAATATACATGATGTCACGTATGGTAAATACTGCCTGAAACCTTCCTGGAGTGAGGTATCAGATCGATGAAAGCAAGTATTGGCAGCCTGAACTTGGGCCAGTTGGCGAGAAGCGTTGCCGGGCTCGTGCTCGCCACCCTGTTGTACGGTTGCAGTGTCACGAGCCACGACGTCGAACCGGCGACGCTGGGCAAAGTGAGCAGTTGGGAAGCGTTGCTGGCCGTTGCTGACAAGCCGGGACCCATCGTCTTCGAAAAGCACCTGGCCGCGCACTGGGCCGTCGACCTTTCCGGCCTGGTGAACCTCGACAATCCCGTCGCCGTCGCCGCCGGCCTGAAGGACAAAACCGAGCCAATCGAACTCTACACCTACAGCCTGCAGCATCCCCGGTACGGTACTTTTCTCGTCGACTCCGGAATCTCCGAGCGCTTTCGGCGCCCCGGAGAAAACCATGACATCGCCTGGATCATCCGCCAGGTGATGGATACCAGCGCCCTGCGCATCGAGCATACGACCCGCGAAATTGCGTCGAACTTGCAAACGCCGGTCGAAGGCGTGTTTCTGACGCACATCCACATGGATCACATCATGGGGCTGTCCGACCTGCCCGCAGGTGTGCCGGTCTATGTCGGCCCGGGTGATACAGAGATGAAAAGCATGGAGTACCTGGTTACCCAGGGCACCACAGACAGGTTGTTGGGCGCCGGGACTCACCTTCGTGAATGGCAGTTCGGAGGCGGCGACGTGATCGATATATTTGGCGATGCCTCGGTGTTCGCCATACATTCACCCGGGCACACGCCTGGCTCCACCGCCTACCTCGTACGTTCAACCGATGGTCCTCAACTTATCACAGGCGATGCCTGCCACACCGCATGGGGCTGGCGCCATGGCGTGGAGCCCGGCACGTTCTCGTATGATCAGCAGCGCAGCGTGGCGAGCCTCATGCGCCTGATCAAGCTCGTTCGGGCGCATCCGGGAATCGCCGTGCATCCAGGACACCAGAGTCTCTAGCCCGGACTATTCATGATCGGGGTCATGTTGCGTAGTTTGGTCGAGTTTCACTGAAGTTTGTAGTAGCGCAAGC
>JAGRIN010000380.1 GCA_020443245.1 Pseudomonadales bacterium | reverse complement strand
TTGCGCTGAATCATCCTCGAGCCAACGGTCCGGCGCAAACGAGAGCATCCTCAGCATCACCATCTCGAAGCCCTCACGCGGCTCGGGTGCGAGCGGCAGGTCACGCTGGCCCATCAGCCCGATCTGGTAGTAAAGCTGCACTTCCTCGCGGCCGAGGCTCTTCGCCGCTGCCAGCACGAGTTCTCGATCTCCCTGGCTGTTGTCGACACTGTCCGGGACGACCTGGGCAATCGCGATGCGGTGGAGCACTCGCAACAGTTCGGCGAGGAGCATCTCGAAATCCGGCCCAAACTCGGCGAGACGCGCAACCTGCCCGAGAAGCCTGGACGCGTCACGGGCAACCAGCGCTTCCAGTATCTCGTAGACCTCGCGCTGGTCGATGGCGCCCAGCATCGCCCGGACGTCCGCCTCGGTCAGCCGGTAGTTCCCGTAGGAAATCGCCTGGTCGGCGAGGCTCAAGGCATCGCGCATACTGCCATTCGCCGCCCTGCCGAGGTGCCACAGCGCCTCGTCCTCGAATTCGATCTCTTCACGCTGGAGGATCTGTCGCAGGTAGGTCACGACCCGTTCGGGCGACAGGTTCTTCAGGTTGAACTGAAGGCATCTTGATAGCACGGTGACCGGCAGCTTCTTCGGGTCCGTGGTCGCCAGCAGGAACTTGACGTGGGGCGGAGGCTCTTCGAGCGTCTTCAGCAGCGCATTGAAGCTGTGATTTGACAGCATGTGCACCTCGTCAATGAGATACACCTTGTAGCGACTGCGGGTCGGCATGTACTGGACGTTGTCCAGCAACTCACGGGTGTCTTCGACCCGAGTGCGGGAGGCCGCGTCCACTTCAATGAGGTCGACGCTGCGGCCTTCGGCGATCTCGACACAACTACTGCATTTTCCGCAGGGTTTCGCGGTTACGCCCGCCTCGCAGTTCAGGCACTTGGCGAGGATGCGGGCGATGGTCGTCTTGCCGACGCCGCGAGTGCCCGTAAACAGGTACGCATGGTGAAGCCGGTCCTCGGTCAGCGCGTTGACCAGCGCCCGGAGGACGTGCTCCTGGCCTTCCAGTTCTTCAAAACTGGCCGGGCGGTATTTCCGTGCCAGCACCTGGTAAGTCATGTGATACGCACAAATAACAGACAGTGAACAGTGGATTCTACGTAGAATTGGACAATAGATCACGGCCCGAATACAGTGTGCACACACGCTATGGATGGCCCTGACATGCCTAGCCTTCCACCTGACCCTGACTTCGTCTGTATCGGGCACCGAGGTGCCATGGGATACAAGCCCGAGAACACGCTGGCTTCGTTCGCACACGCCCTGGACATGGGATGCACCTGGCTCGAACTCGACGTTTACGTCGTAGAAGACGAGGTCGTCGTGATCCACGACGAGACGCTTGAACGCACCACCAACGGTCGCGGCAAACTGGGCGACAAGACGCTGGCCTATGTTCGGTCCCTCGATGCCGGCGATGGACAGCATGTCCCCCTGCTCCGTGAGGTCATCGACCTCGTCGACCACCAGGCTGTCATCAACATCGAATTGAAGGGTGATGGCACTGCGAGGGCAGTGAGCGAATTGCTGGGTCGCTACTGCGCGCAGGGCGCCAGCGCCGATGAGTTCCTGCTCTCGTCGTTCAGGCATGACGAACTCGCGAAGGCAGATCCGGCTTATCGCCGGGGAGCACTGTTCGGACGCAAGTCCTCGCACGATTACTTCACGGTCACCGACAAACTTGGCGCCTACTCCCTCAACCTGGACCTCGCCATCGCGAGCCGCGAAACCGTCGAAGCCGCACATGAACGCGGACTCAAGGTGTTTGTCTACACCGTGAACGAACCCGACGACATCGCACGGATGCGGGCAATCGGCGTCGACGGCGTGTTTACCAATTATCCAGACCGGGTTATTGGTGTGGCATGACCGTTGTGGTTTCAAGCGCCAAGGCCGGCGAGCGGCAGGTTGTCGCTGCGCTGATGCAGGACTATCTGGCGGAGTTCGCCACGTTCGACTACGTTGAACAGGACGCGGACGGCCGTTACGTCTATCCGTACCTGCCCCACTACTGGGAAGACCCGCATCGTTACCCGTTCCTCCTGCGGGTGGACGACGAGATCGCCGGCTTTGCCCTGACCCGGCTTGAAGCTGATCCCGCCAATGGCCGCATGGTCATGGACATGGCCGAGTTCTATGTCGTTCCCGCGTATCGTCGACGAGGCGTGGGGGACGCGGCGGCGCGTCGCTTGTGGGATCTGTTCCCCGGCAACTGGTCCGTACGGGTTCTCGCCAGCAACAAGGGCGCCTACCCCTTCTGGAAGCAGGCAATCTCATCCTATACGGACAATCAGTTCAGGGAAGAATCGCCACAACGGCCGGTGGGTGGGATCTACACGTTCACCTTCGCGACAGGCACCGACGTCGATATTCCGGATGACCTGGAACCGGACTTCCTCGACTACTGACGAGCCAGAATCAGTTGGCGAGGTCGTCGATCTGGCGCCGGAGATCCCGGCGCTCGTCGGTCACGATCTTTTCGAGCACCACGATGCGTTCTTTTGCGTCTTCGAGGTCTTGCTCAACGTTTGCGAGGTCAGACTCCAGGTCCAGGACCTTCTGCTCGAGGCGCTTGCCACCGCCGCTGCCTTTGCTGGTCCGGATGATGCGCACGATCGCATCGCCAATGCACCAGAACACAAAACCGACACCCAGTGCGACAAGGACTTTATCCATGGTCTTCTCCGCTTCGTGGTTGGCGATTGGCCCGGCGCCGGCGCACCAGTTTTCCCGAGCCTGTAATTCTCTTGACGATTTCGGGATACCCCGCGTAGCTGACCCGACCGGGGCCGCTGATCACGACATCCAGGTCGTCGCTCACCGAAACGTCAGCGGTACCCGCGCCGCTGAGGCGCACCTGGGCAAAGTCGCTGATCAATCGGTCTGCCTTGTAGTGTCCGGCGCCAGAGACCTTGA
>JAGRIN010000379.1 GCA_020443245.1 Pseudomonadales bacterium | reverse complement strand
CAGGTATTTGACGCGCTGGTGGTCGGCGCAGGCGTTGGCGGCCTCTACGCCCTCTACCGATTGCGCGGCAAGCTCGGCAAAAAGGTGAAGGTGCTGGAGGCTGGCACCGATGTCGGCGGCACCTGGTACTGGAACCGCTATCCCGGTGCCCAGTGTGATATCGAGTCCTACTGCTACTTGCCGCTCCTGGAAGAGACCGGCTATGTGCCGAAAGAGAAGTACTCCTATGCGCCGGAGATCTTCCGTCATGTGCAAAGAATCGGCGAGTACTTCGGCTTGTACGACAACACGCTGTTCCAGACGCGTGTCACCGAGGTCAAGTGGCTCGAGGACGAAGGCTACTGGCGGGTCGGAACGCACCGCAACGACAACATCAAGGCGCGCTTCGTCATTCAGGCGACCGGACCGGCCAACCGACCCAAGCTGCCAGGCATTCCGGGCATCAAGGAGTTCAAGGGGCACAGTTTCCACACGTCTCGCTGGGACTATGGTTACACCGGCGGTGATCACAACGGCGGGCTGACGAAGCTGGCCGACAAGCGCGTGGCGATCATCGGCACAGGCGCTACTGCAATCCAGTGCGTCCCGTTCCTGGGCCAGTACGCGAAGCAACTCTATGTCTTCCAGCGCACGCCTTCGTCGGTCGACCTGCGCGGCAACAAACCTACCGATCCCGATTGGTACAAAGAGCAGGGGCCGGGCTGGCAACGCGCCAGACGGATGAACTTTGCCGCGGTGCTCGCCGGGCAGTCGTTGGGCGAGGACCTCGTCGCAGATGGTTGGACAGACATCGCGCGACGCATCGGATTGTCGCTCATGAACCGGCGTTCGGATGCCGGGGATCTCGACATGGAAGAGATTGCGCTGCGTTCGGAGATCGCGGACTTCCAGAAAATGAACGAGATCCGCGCGCGAGTCGACGAGACTGTGGGTGATCGTGACACGGCCGACAAGCTGAAACCCTGGTATCGCCAGTTCTGCAAACGCCCGACGTTCAACGATGACTACCTCGCCACATTCAACAGGCCAAACGTCGAGCTTGTCGACGTCAGTGAGGCCAAGGGCGTGGAGCGAATTACCGAAGATGCCGTCATCGCCAATGGAGAGCGCTACGAAGTCGACTGCATCATCTATGCGACCGGGTTCGAGATCACCACATCCGCCCATCGTCGCGTCGACTTCGACACGATTGGCCGGGATGGTGTTTCACTCTACGATCATTGGAAGGACGGCTTTCGCACGCTGCATGGGCTCAGCGTCCACGGATTCCCGAACTGGTTTACGATCGGCATCAACCAGAACGGACTGTCACCCAATATGACCGCGATGTTCGACGACCAGGCTGTGCACGTCAGCTACGTCATTGACGAGGTCACGAAGCGAGGCAAGCACAGGGTTGAGCCGACAGCCGAGGCAGAAGCCGGTTGGGTCGATGAGATCGTCAGGCTCGCGGCCGCGGGCGGTGGCGCAGCAGGCTCGTTCTTCGAGGAGTGCACGCCCGGCTATTACAACCGGGAGGGCCAGGGCCGGGGCGCAGGTATGCAGAACTCACCCTACGCGCCGGGCATCAACGCGTTCAATGCACTCCTGGCAGCCTGGCGTGAGGACGGAAAGCTCGAAGGCATGCAGCTGAGCTGAGACGAATTACACATTACTGAAAATCATCCGAGGACTTCGTTTTGGATACGAACTTATCGACACCTGAGCTCGATCGCTTCCGCGAGGAAGCCAGGTCGTGGCTCGAAGAAAATTTCCCCGCCTCGTTGAAGGGCAAGCCGCCATCGAACGTGGCGGGTTTCGGCGCGAAATTCACCGGCGACATGAAACTGTGGCAGGAACGAATCGGCGCCAAGGGCTGGTCGACACCGACCTGGCCGGCCAAATATGGCGGTGGTGGCCTGTCGCAGGAAGAAGCGGCCGTGCTCAAAGAGGAGATGAATCGAGCCGGTGCTTTCAACCCGATCGGCGGGTTCGGCACGATGATGTGGGGACCGACGCTGCTTGACGTCGGCACTGAAGAACAGAAGATGCGATACCTGCCGCCTATCATCCGTGGTGAGATTCACTGGTGCCAGGGTTATTCCGAACCCGGTGCCGGTTCCGACCTCGCAAGCTTGCAAAGTTTCGCAGAAGACAAGGGCGATCACTTCGTCATCAACGGCTCCAAGATCTGGACTTCCGGTGCGAAGGAGGCCGACTGGATGTACGGGGTCTTCCGCACTGACCGGTCGTCCAAATATGAAGGCATCAGCTTCATTACGCTCGACATGAAGTCGCCGGGTGTCGAAGTGAAGCCGATCATGTTGATCTCGGGCCAGTCGCCGTTCAATGAAGTGTTCTTCACTGACGTTGTCGTACCGAAGGAAAATCTGATCGGCGAAATCAACAAAGGTTGGTCAATCGGCAAGCACTTGTTGCTCCATGAACGTCAGGGTATCGCCGGCGGCGGCGGGGGTTTCGGCGGCTCGCCGTACGACATCGAACACGCCGCGAAGGACTATATCGGCATGGACGGTGACGTACTGGCGGACGGCGGCATGCGTGAGCGAATTGCCGCCCAGAAGATGCTGGGCCACTCGTTCGGGCTCACTGCGCGGCGCTTCAACGAGGAAGCGGCGGTGCACGGACCGTCGCCGGCCATCGGCATCATGAAAGTCGCCTGGGCGAAAATGAACCAGAACCGCGAGGAGCTGATGATAGAAATCATGGGCAACCGCGGTCTCGGCTGGGAAGGCGATGGCTTCAACCAGCGCGAACTCGGCCACGTGCGAGCCTGGTTGCGCTCCAAGGCCAACTCGATCGAAGGGGGTTCCAACGAGGTCAACCTGAATCTCGTCGCGAAGCGTGTGCTCGGGCTCAAGGGATATTGAGGGGAACGACATGGCTGTACTGACTGAAGAACAAACGATGCTCAAGGACCAGGCGAAGACCTGGGTGAGAGAAGAGTCCCCTGTGCTGAAGCTGCGCGAGATGCGTGA
>JAGRIN010000036.1 GCA_020443245.1 Pseudomonadales bacterium | reverse complement strand
GTGAGCACACAGCCCAGACCTTCCGCCCGGCAGGCCAGCATGACATTCTGGACTGCGGTGTAGACCGAACCACCGCCTACGACAGAGGGCCGATCCAGCCCTGCATCAGTGATCGCCATGTTCGCCGGATTGAAGCAAAACACCAACATCACAGGCGCTTCGTGCAGGTGCCTTGAAAGATAGTCCCCGGCACGCAACATCTTCTCGGTCTGCGCCCTTGCCGGGCCAGGCATCTTCGGCAGCGCATTGCGATGCCCCTCGGTATAGCGATCCCATTCCTGCCGGTACCAGGATTCGAGGCGCGCCATCGAATCGGGGCTTTGCACCGCAACGATGCGAAAAGGCTGGACGTTCCCGCCGGTTGGCGCCCAGGCAGCCGCCTGCAGCACACGGTCCAGTACATCCGAGGGAATCGCGTCGGGTTTGAGCCGCCGCACGGCACGGAGTGTACTCATCGCTTCATAAAGCTCGACCATCTCGATCCTCCTGTCGCAGGCTACAGCATCGAACGCGCGGGCAGGCCGAGTTCGACCCGCCCCACCACTTCGAAGATGGGGTCTGCAACCATGATGTGTTGGGTAGTGACATGAACGTCGCGAAAGCACCGCTGCAGGACGCTGGATTCATAGATCGAACTCCCACCCCCGCATTGATAGAGACGGTCCACCGCCGAGACGGATGCATGCGTCGTATTGGCCGCGGCGAGGCGCAGGTTTGCCTTGATACGGGCCGACAAACGTTCGCCCGCCTGTGCAATCGACCACGCCTCGGTAATCGCTTCTTTCATGAACGCTTCGGCTGATCGCAGCGCAGCGGTGGCGCGTGCCACTTCACTCTGTACAAGCGCCCGTTCCGCGAGCGCCCGATTTGACCCGGTGGGCTTCTTTGCGCCCGCCAATTCGAGGAACGCCTCGAGCGCGGCACAGCCGATACCGAGACTGACACTCGACACGCCAAGCGCAAGCAGGCCAAGCATCGGGAACTGATAGAGCGGCCTGCGCACGCGGGATCTCGAGCCGAGCACCACACTCCGTCCGTCAGGCACAAAGGCGTCGGTGACGTGAAAGTGATGGCTGCCTGTACCACGCAACCCTGAGACGCGCCAGGTATCCTCGATTTCTACCTGCCCCGCCTCAAACATCATGAGGTGTATCTCGGGAGCACCGCGCTCATCCACGCGCTGGACATCATTGTCGTAAACAAAACAGCCGCCGCATATCCATGCCGCATTCTGGCTCCCGCTCCCGAATGGCCACCTGCCGGTGACACGGTAGCCGTCCACAGTGACCTCGGCGCGCCCCAGTGGCGCCGTTACCCCGACGGTCATCGTGTTCGGATCCGCGGCATAGATCTCGTTTGCGAACGATGCCGGCAGGGAGGCCGACAGCAGCCCTGTCGTCGCGCCGATCATCACGTTCCATCCTGCCGATCCATCCGCCATCGATACGCGTTTGACCAGATCAACGAATTCGAGCGGGTGAACTTCAAGGCCACCGTGTTCGGAGGCAACAAGACAGCGATAAAAGCCTGACTCGGCAAACTTGTGTGACAACTCTGCCGGCAGGCGCCGAGCGGATTCGATATCGCCCGCAGCACTCGCGATCTCGTCGTGCAGCGCATCTGCCTTCGCCGCGAGTTCGCCCACCGTCACTGCTCCTCCGCCCTGGCCTTCGACTCGTTCGCGGCCGAGCCGTAGATACCCTTCGCCATCAGGGAGGATTCGAGTCCGCGCCGATGCTGGTAGACCGCAGCACGAATTTCATGAAGGGATTTGTCCTCCGGCGAGGCCTGGACCGCGAGCTCGACCAGGTGACAGGCAAGCCGTGGATCCGATTCCGACAATGCAGCACCCCGCTCGGCCAGCTTGCGGGCACCACCGGCCAGCGTTGCGAGCTCGCTTGCCAGCGCACTGTCGGGGGCCGGCTTCAGGTGTGCGGGGTTGCCATCGTACCAGCCGCCGTACATGCGCCAGATGTTCCGGACAACAAACTCGGGTTCGTCGTAGATAGGCCGCAGGTACGGTTTTTCCAACACTGACGGATCGATCTTCACCTCATGAACGATTTCATCGAGGCGTGCTCCCTCGTTCATACGATCTATCGTTTCCTTGACCAGAAATTCCAGTGCCTGCGCGACATTGGTCAGGACATCACGAATGCGCTCTTTGCCCTCGATTGGCAGACCATGAGCCGGGAGGAAAAGTTCAGCACCCTGCTCTGCCATGTCGCGCATTGCTCGCGCCCACTCGACCGGGTACCGCTGGACCTTCTGCGGATTGCCCGCATTGGGGAAACACCAGATGAAGAAGTCGCCCGCGCAGATGGCCTTCTTCGACGGTATCCAGGCCCACGTATGATCGTCTGTCTCGCCCTTCGCGTGCTTCAGGTGAATATCGAGGCCACCGACGCAAAGTTCCATCCGATCGTGGTACATGACATCGGGTTTTGCAGCGCCCGCAGGCAAAAAGCTGTCGCCATCGGTAATAGCGTAACCACGACGCGAGAACTGCCCGAACTGGCGCTGGTTGATCACCGTGTTGTAGCCACTCGTGAAGTTGTAGCGATCGAACCGATGGGGCACATTTTCATGACCGATGACCTGTGGTCGCGGTGTACCGGCACGCTCGGCATCTGCCATGAACGCACCACACCCACCGACGTGGTCGAGATGGCCGTGTGTATAGACGAGACTGTTGAAACGATCCTTGCGCCACCCGCGAATCGCCTCGACAACCCGTTGTCCGCCCTGCACGCCGCTGGTATCGAATGCCACCAGGCCGTCGTCCGTCTCGAACAGCACGCAGTGGGAGAACGCTTCCACCATGGCCACGCCATCCGCGACAGGCGACAGTTGGAAGTTGATTCGATTCATCGGGCCGACATCTTCGGCGGACGTGGTACCGTCGATGACGGCGGTGGAGAGTGAGAGCAAATCTGCCATTTCGGAATTCCTGCGCGGTATGTTCCCCAAAGCCAAAGGATACCCCAGCCCGTCAACGGCGGCGAACGAGTGTTGTATTATGCAGACGCCAGTGCGGGAGCCCACTATGAACAAGACCGTCGCCATTCTGCTCGTGTCATTCGTTGTCATCATCGTCGCAGGCATCGTTGTCACGCGAACCGGTGTGATGGGACAACTGATGACGCGGTCGATGGCTGCGGTGTACGGTCCACAGGAGGACTTCGATCCCGCCACTGCGGCACCCCTACCGGATTACCGAAGCGCGCAATACTGGGCATCATTGCCCGGCAAGGATGACCCGGCAGACCTCGTGCCCCAGGGCGTCGCCCCGAGGCAGGAACCGGCAAGCGTCGATGTTTTCTTCATCCACCCGACCGGTTACCTGAGCGGAGCAAGCTGGAACTCCCCCATGGACCCTAACAGCGCTGCAGAAGAGAACACCGAGTGGATGATGGCGAACCAGGCCAGCGCCTACAACGGCTGCTGCGATATCTACGCGCCGCGCTATCGCGAGGCGACGATATTCGCCTACTTCGCTGCCAAGGAAACACGGGAGAAGGCGCTCGACTTTGCCTACCAGGATGTCGCCGCCGCGTTCGACTACTTCATCGATCATTACAGCCAGGGCCGGCCGTTCATCGTCGCGAGCCATTCGCAAGGGTCGCATCATGCCAGGCGATTGCTGAAGGAAAAGATAGACGGAACACCGCTGGCCGCGCGCATGGTGGCGGCGTACCCGATCGGTAGCGTGATGGTAGCCTGGTCAAAGGCCTACTTCGCGTCCCTCAAGGACATCCATCCCTGCGCTTCGGCAACAGACACTGGCTGCGTCGTCACCTGGGACACATTCTCCGAGCACAGCGACGGCATCTCACGGGAAGAAGACACCTTGTGCGTCAATCCACTTTCCTGGCACATCGACGAGAAGCTTGCGCCCGCCGACGAAAATCTCGGTGCCGTGCCGATCAGTATTCCGTACAACCTGAACTTCTCAAAAGAGAACGAGCCTGCCGGCGTCAGCTTTACGCAACTCGACGCGCCACTGCCGGGGCGAACGTGGGCACAGTGCCGTAACGGAAACCTTTATGTCGAAGACCAGGGCAATTGGGGCACGGGTGGGGCGGGCATCGGTGGCAGCTACCACGGGCTGGACTATGCACTCTTCTACATGAACATTCGCCAGAATGCGATCGATCGTACCAACGCCTGGCTAAAGGGGCATCGCTAGCGGCACCGGGGCCGCCTGCGAGACTTTGAGACGCTGCAACCTGAGGGGGAGAACTGATGCCGAAGATAACCCGACGCACGATACTGAAACTGGGCCTGGCCGCCGGGGCATTGCCCGCGGGCCGGTGGGCCTTTGCAGGAGAGGAAACCATGAAGGAACGCATCGCCCGCATTATCGCCGCCTATGATGCACAAGGCATTCACCGGACCGGCACCGCGGTCGATAACCAGAGTGCGGATTGGCTCGCACGGGAGATCGCCGCACTGGGTGTCGAACCGGAACTCGATGTGCTCAGCATGAAGCGTGTCGAAATCAAACGTGCAGTGTTCAAGGTCGGTGATCTCGAGATCGAGGGCGTGCCCCTTTTTGACTGCATGTACACCGGCGCCGACGGCGTCACCGGCACACTGGGTGACGCCGGCTCGGATTCGGATATCGGCATCGTGATGTCCTGGCCCAGCGACCGTACCCCGCCGATGCAGCGCGTCATGAAGGGCCGCCGAAGCGGTTCACAGAAGGCCTTCGTGGTCGTCGCGGATGAATCGTTTCCGGCAGGTGGCACAGCACCGATGAATGCCGAGCACTTTCGCGAACCGTTTGGACCGCCGGTACTGCAAATACCCAATGACCACTACGAGGCCATCAAGGCGGCCATGGCGAGCGGCGCGAAGGGCACGGTCATCGCGCATTGTGAGTACGTGGACGCGACCGCGAAGAATGTGCAGGCCCGCGTACCCGGAACCAACGCCTCGCTCGCACCCCTTGTCGTGATGACCCCGCGCAGCGGGTGGTGGCATTGCGCCTCCGAGCGGGGCGGCGGCATCGCGGCATTTCTTGAAATCATGCGCGCCGTGAAGGCGAACGGAGCCGCTCGCGATGTGATCTTCACGGCCAACACAGGACATGAACTCGGGCACACCGGTCTCGATCACTACCTGGAGCACAATCAGTCGCTCATCAAAGATGCTGTGCTGTGGATTCACCTCGGTGCGAACTTCGCGGCGAGACGTGGACGCGGGGTGAGACTGCAATTCTCTGACGAGCAGGCAAGGGCGACGATGCTGGCGCACCTCGAAGGAACCGGCGTCGGTCCGGAGTCGGAAAGCGAAATGGGTTCGAGGCCGCTGGGGGAAGCACGCAACGTGTATGACGGAGGCGGTCGCTTCATCTCGATCCTCGGTAACAACGCGCTGTTCCATCATCCGGCGGATCGCTGGCCCGACGCCGTCGACCTCGACAATACTGTCGGCTGGTGCACGGCGCTGGCAGGTGTCGCGGTGGAACTGACGCGTGAGGGTTAATCCGCTCAAGACCCACCTCTTCTGGTTCGTCGTATTCGGTCTCGCGATCTTCGGCATCGACGCACTGCGTAACAGTCCTGACCAGAACATCGTCGTGGACGACGCGGTCGTCGCACGACTCACGGGTCTCTGGCGAGGACAGATGCAACGCGAGCCTGCTCCGGGAGAACTGGAAGGTATTATCGCGACCTGGGTCGACGAAGAAATGTTGTACCGCGAAGCACGCCGTCTGGGGCTCGATGAAGAAGACGTCATCGTGCGCAGGCGCCTCGTCCAGAAGATGACGTTTGTCGCCGAAGAGAGCGCCGCACAGGTACCGCCTGATGAGGTGCTCATCGCCTGGTTCCAGGATCACCGCGACGACTATCGACTACCGACACAGTACTCGTTCTCCCACGTGTTCTTCCGTGATGCCGATGATGGAGAGAAGATTGCCCTGGCGCTCGAAAGCGGGACTGACTGGCGTACCCTTGGCGACGCCGGCATGATGAACCCGTCATTCGTCCGCCGCAGCGCAGAAGACATCAAGACGGCATTCGGCGCCGACTTCGCGCAATCACTCTCCGCGCTCGGACCTTCAGCCGACTGGCAAGGCCCGCTCCGGAGCGAATTCGGCTGGCACATGGTCCAACTACGCGAGGTTCGCGAGCCCGTGTTGCCGACTTTCGAATCCGTCCGGAGCCAGGTCCTGAACGACTACCTGTTTGATGCCCGGGAGAATGCAAGGCGACAAGTGCTCGACGCGCTGCGCGAGCGATACCACGTGATATGGAAAGCAGCCCATGCGAGCTAGGCTCCTGCTTCTCTGTGCACTCCTGTTGTTCGGCTATCCCGCGCAGGCACATGAGATGCGGCCCTCCTACATCGAACTTGTCGAGACGGCACCCGGGGAGTACGACGTCAGGTTCCGACAGCCCGTGGGCCAGGGCGGATTGCAGCAGGAACTCCAGACAGGCTGCGAGGCCGTATCCGGCAAGCTGCCCCTGCGCACGCAGTCCACGCTGACCCAGCAATGGCGCATTGTCTGCGAGGAGACAGAGATGCCGACACTTTCTGTCACCGGCATCGAGCAGTCCATCTCCGATACGATCGTTCGCGTGACCCGCCAGGACGGCGGCGTTGCGGAGTACACCCTGTCGGCGGCCGAACCCGTGCTTTCGCTCGCGACCCGTGCGACGCCGGGCCTGCCGGTTTACCTGGAACTGGGCGTCAAGCACCTGCTGTTCGGCTTCGACCATGTGCTTTTCGTCATCGGGCTCATGATGCTTATCGACAGGCCGTGGCGACTGGTCCAGACCATAACCAGTTTCACGCTGGCGCATTCCATTACCCTGGCGCTCTCAACGCTCAATATCGTTCAACTCTCGCCTGCTCCCGTCGAGGCGGCCATCGCGCTCAGCATTCTTTACGTCGCGGTGGAGATCGCGGCCGGTCCTTCGAGGGACGGGATCACCCGTCGCTTCCCGTGGGTCATATCCTTCGCATTCGGGTTGTTGCACGGATTCGGATTTGCCGGCGTCCTGCGCGAGATCGGCCTGCCGCCCGAAGCGGCCGGGTGGGCACTCCTTCTGTTCAATGTCGGCATCGAGGTCGGGCAGATCATGATCATCAGCGTTGTCCTCCTGGTTGCCCTGACCGTACGCCGAGTGGTGCCGGCCTCGCTGGACACGCGAATGCTGCGACTCGTGCCGGCTTACCTCATCGGCACGGTCTCCGTCTGGTGGATGGCGGGACGACTCGCGACGATGCTCTGGATCGCGTGACGCGCTGAACCGCCGCATCACCGCCAGCGTGTACGTATAATTGACACGCTCTGTATGCGCGGCGCCGATGTTCAGTAACTTTGCGAATGTGTGGACACCCCTCATCGAGGCGAAACGCGTCGGTCGCACGCCCCTGCGCGTCGAACTCGCGGGCGAGGGACTCGTTGTCTTTCGCGGCGAGCGCGGCGAAATCGGTGTGTTGCAAGACCGGTGTCCGCATCGATCGGTGAGACTCTCGCTGGGCACAGTTGGTGATGACGGCTGCCTGCAGTGTCCGTTCCATGGCTGGCGCTTTGCCCCGGACGGCGAGAATCGCCACGTGCCGTTGAATCCTGACGCCAAACGCTCGCAACTCAATGCCACGAGCCTGCCGGCCCGCGTCATCGGCGACCTGGTCTGGGTCTACACCTCACCCCTCGGCCAGCCCGCCGAATCGCCACAAGTACCCGAGGGCCTGGACGAAGCCGGACTGACGCGAACCTATATCACGCGAACGTGGCACTGCCACTGGACCCGCGCGATGGAAAACATGCTGGACAGCCCGCACCTGCCTTTCGTTCATCGCCGCAGCATCGGGCGCGGCCTCGCCCGTAAAATGAAGCCCGACTCCCGGATGGATATTTCCTGGGAAGACACATCCTTCGGCGGCCGAAGCATTGCGCTCATGGATGGCGTGGACGGCGGCGGGCGTCTCGAGTTCTTCAGGCCGAACGTGATGGCGCTGACCATTCCCATGCCGGGCAGGCATTTTCGCATCCATGCACTCGTCATTCCCGTGAATGAAAGCGAGACGCGACTCGTCGTCGCCACCTCACGCAACTTCCTTCGGCCACGACTTTTCAATTTGCTGTTTCAGTCGTCGAGCCGAAAGATTGCGGACGAGGACCGCGCCGTCGTCGAGTCGTCACCACCCGGCGAAGTGCCACCTCCTGGACACGAGCAGTCCGTGGCAACCGACAAGGCGACGCTGAAATTCCGTCACTACTATCATCGGGTCCTGCGTCACTCAGCGTGTTGAAGTCAGGCCACGACCTGCGATTCACAAAGGGCGTCGATGGTTGGCGCGTCGAAGCCGAAGGCTTCGAGCACCTCACGGGTATGTTCACCATGTGCGGGGCTGTGATGCCCGGGCTCGGCCAACTCCCCTTCAAACCTTGGCGGCGAGCGCATCACGCGCATTTCGCCCATTAACGGATGACGACGCGTCAGCAGTGATTCGTTCGACTCGAATTGCGCTTGCGACAGAACCTCTTCGTGGTCGTGACAACGAGCCGCCGGCACGTCGTTATCGGCGAGCGCACGCAACGCTTCGGCTGTGGACATCCGGGCAAACCCGTCCTTGAGGATCGAACGGTAGGTTTCGACATTGGCCGCAAACGCTTCATCGGTGGCGAAGCGTTCATCGTCGCGAAGATCCTCTCGACCGATGGCACGCAAGACGCCCATCTGCTGCTTCTCTGTTCCTGCCGACATGGTGATCGCCCCATCGGCAGTCGGCGTCAGGTCATAGAGTAAATCGGCCAGGAGCGGCCGGATGGAAACATCTTCGTCGAGCAATGTGTGATTCATGAACGCATCGGGAAACAGGAAGAAGAGCCCCGCGTCCAGCATCGACAGGTCAATGTGCTGGCCCGTCCCGGACTTCTCGCGCTGGTACAGTGCAGCCGTGACCGCCTGGCAGGCCGTGTACGCCGTGATCTTGTCGCACATGAGATTTCGGACAAAGACCGGTTCGCCTCGCCCTTGTGACGCCGTGAAGCCGGCGTGCGCCTGGATGACCGGATCATAGGCAGGCGCGCCGCCGAGAGGCCCCTGCTTGCCAAATCCCGAAATCGCCATATAAATGAGTTTCGGGTTGAGCGAACGCAAGGTATCGCTGCCGAGGCCGAGTCCTTCCATCACACCGGGCCGGAAGTTGTGGATCACGACATCCGTCGTTGACGCCAGGTGGCGGATGATATCGACACCTTCACTGCACTTGAGATTGACCCGGATCGATCTCTTGCCTCGATTGCAATTGGCGAACAACGCCGAGATGCCGCCTTTACCCGTGCCAATGTAGCGCAGGGGATCACCCATCTCTATAGGCTCGACCTTGATGACATCGGCACCTTGCTCTCCCATCATCATCGCCGCGAAGGATGCGGTCACCATCGTGGAGAACTCGAGGATCGTAACGCCTTCAAGCGGCTTCATCACGAACGAACCGAGTGGCCAGGGCGCAGTTTCGGGACAACCTTGCCGATAGAGATCAGCGACTCGACGCAATCGACAATGGATTCGTCCATCGAACGAAATCGGACCGTGGTGACCGCGCGCATGCGGTCATTACGGAGCTCGCAGCCCGCCCAGATGGCGCGAAGCTCTTTCTCTCGTACCTTGACTCGCTCAGGAAAGGGATCCGTGACCTCAGGCGTATCGTGCCCGAGTTCCGGGAGCAGGCGATCGATACTGGCACAGATATCCTCGACGTTACGCGTCTCGGTCGACCATGCGATGTAGCGCTCGCCATTTTTGACATCGACGCTGGTGAGCAGTTGTACGTGGCACTCCGCGTCGTCACGGACATCGACCACCATCCACGGCCGGTAAGCGCCGTTCTGGTAGTACTCACCAAGCAACATCATCTCAATGTTGTGTTGCCATGGACCCATTTCCTTCTGGTGAGCAGACTGGATCGGGCCCACATTGTCGCCTGGACACACCGTAATGGCGTCCCACTCGCCGCTCGCGGCCGCGGCATCCGAGAACGCACGCTCGGCGATCACCTTGCCGATGGAATAGCCCTGCCCGCGCTCGGCAGTGCGTTTCGGATTCTGTTCGTCAGGGTAACGGTCCTCGTAGCAAACAGGCCGCTTCACCAGTTCCTGTACATCGACTTCCGAGATCACTGCCGCGATGCTGGAGGTGACGATCACCCGGCTCACGGTACCGGCCGCATTGATACTCGCAATCACGTGATCACAGACCCGGCGCACATAGTCGGCATCGTTGTAATCGCTGACATGTGAAACGTGGCAGACGCCATGACAGCCCTTGAAGATTTCGTCGAAACACCCCTCGTTGTCGAGGTCTGCACTGTGGAGCGTGAGACGACCGCTTGCGAAGCCCGGCATCGCCTTCAGAAACGCTGTTTTGGCCTCGTCTGTCGCATCCCGCACACAAGCTCGCACGCGATGGCCCCGGTCAAGCAACAGCCGGACTACCCAGCCACCGATAAACCCTGCCGCCCCGGTTACAGCGACGGTGCCGCCCTTAGGTATTGGCGCCATGTCGACCCCCTTGATGTCTTTGCCAGCTTATTCCTGGTTCCTTATCACTGTTTTGCCGATCGACTCACGGCGCAACATTTTCATCATCGCGACGCCTGCTTCCGAGAGAGGAAAACACTCACCCGCCGCGGGTGTGAGCTTGCCTCTTGCAATCCAGTCAAGCAGCGCATCCACGACCGGCCGCGATTGGGCAGGGTTCGCCGCGATGTAGCCGCCCCAGTTCACGCCGACGATCGAGATACGCTTCAAGAGCGGCAGGTTAAGCGGGATTCGCGGAATCTCTCCACCCGCAAACCCGACGACCAGGAACCTGCCGTCTGCGCCCAGCGAGCGCAGCGCGGGTTCCGCCTTGTCACCGCCAACCGGGTCGTAAACGATGTCGAGGTCACGTCCTGCCAGGACCGCCTTGAGTTCGTCCCGCCAGTCGTCACGGCTGTAGTCGACCGTGTGATCAGCACCGAGTCGCCGGCAAGCCTCTCTCTTCTCGGCCGTGGAGGCCGCCGCAATAACTGTTGCGCCCGCGGCCTTTGCGACATCGATTGCCGCCACACCGACACCGCCGCTCGCGCCCAGCACCAGCACAGTTTCGCCCTCGCTCAGGCGACCACAATAAAAGAGCCCATGCCAGGCCGTGCAATAGTTGATAAGAAAGCTCGCGGCCGCTTCGAATGACAACACGTCAGGAATCGGTACGCAGGCAGACGCGGGCAACGCGATCTGCTCGGCAAGGCCGCCGCGGCCCGGCATGGCCAGCACGCGCATGCCCGGCTTCATGTCGCCCGCGTCCGGACCTGCGGACATGACAACCCCGGCGATTTCATTGCCAGGAATGTAAGGCAATGGTGGTTTGATCTGGTACAAACCGGAAGCCATCAATGCATCGACATAACCGAGTCCCGTCGCCTCGACACGAAGCAGGACTTCCCCGGTCCGGGGAGAAGGATCTGTTATCTCACTGACGATCAGCTTTTCCGGAGAGTCGAAGGACTCGCAGACGATCGCTCTCATCGGGTTCATCCACCTTGGAATGAACCCGATGATAACTCATTGCGTCGCGCCAGGGCGCGTGCCGGTGAAACGATAACCGATGCCCGCCTCGGTCGAGATGTAACGCGGTTCCGCCGGGTCGTCGCCGAGCTTCTGGCGCAGCTTCGCAACGAAAATCCTGAGGTAGTGTGTATCTTCCTTGTGGCCTGCGCCCCAGATCTCGCCCAGCAAGTGTTGCTGTGTCAGGAGCCTGCCGGGATGGGACGCAAGCAACTCGAGCAGGCTGTATTCCTTTGGTGACAAACGAATCGGGTCGCCATCCAGCGAAACGCGGCGTGCCTCAAAGTCGATCACAAGATGACCGTCGTCGAAAGTCTCTCGCGACGCGGTCGCATCGGCCGCGCGAAAGTGTGCGCGTACACGCGCGATCAACTCCCGTACACCAAACGGTTTGACGATGTAATCGTTGGCGCCGTTGTCGAGCGCCGTGACGACCTGGCTCTCGCTGTCCCGCACAGAGAGCACGAGGATCGGCCCCTTGAAGAACGCGCGAAGCGCCTGCAACAGATCCTGGCCATCCATGTCCGGCAGCCCCAGGTCGAGGACAATGGCGTCGGGCGCGGCGTCCACCGCGCGTTCGATGCCCTCTCCTGCGGTACCCGCTTCAACCACATCGTATCCCTGGGTCGAGAAGCTGATGGAAATGAACTTACGAATCTGCGGTTCGTCATCAATGACGAGAATTTTCGGCATTGCCGGCCCCCTCATAGCGTGTCGGTTGTCCCGGCAGGTCGATCACCATCGTTGTCCCGACGCCGGCAGGACCGGGTTCGGCCGTCAGCGTCCCGTCGTGCGCCTGGACCATCCCTCGAGCAATAGCGAGGCCAAGCCCGGAGCCTTCACTGTTGTCTCCTTTGATAAACGCGCGATGAAACATCTTGAAGACCTTCTCGCGCTCATTCTCCGGAATACCCTGGCCCTCGTCGGTGACCGATATCCGGACACTGATCGGGGTCGAACATGCCGTGATGCGTATCGATGTGCCATCGGCGGAGAATTTGACCGAGTTATCCAGCAGGTTGAACAGGGCTTGCTCGATAAACGCCGCCTGCACAAAAAGCAGAGGCATCTCGCCCGGTACGGATATCTCCACCCGGCGATCGCGCAACCGCGGCCTGATGCGGCGGACGGCCGCCGCGACGATATCCTCGACCGACGCCCAGTCGCGTTCGGCCTTCAATGTGCCGTTTCCGATCCGGGTCATATCCAGCAGGTTCTGGATGTAACGATTGAGCCTGTCAGTTTCGTCGATAATGGCGTCAAGGAGTTCCTGGCGCTGAACCGGCGTCAGCGACTCATGAAATTCCCGAAGACTCGACGCGGAGCCCAGGACCGACGCGAGTGGCGTACGGAGATCGTGTGAGACTGACGAGAGCAATGAGGAGCGCAGAACCTCACGCTCCTTATCAAAGCGCTCTGCCTGCAAGTCTGCAACAAGACGAATCCGGGTCAACGATAGCGACGCAAGCCTCACCATGACCTCAATGAGTGCATGGTCGTCATCCGAGGGCGAGGGACAAATGACCACGCCCAGGATGTCCCTTCCGTCGCCCATGGGAATCAGCGTTCTGTCAGGACTGCCAGGGCTTTCCGAAAACCGGTCCGCCATTAGATCGCGTGCCGCCCGAAGCCGCAGGTCATCGCGCTGCATCGGCTCACCGATCTGGAGGAAGTCGCCGTTGTCCTTCACCAGGATCGTAATTTGAGGGGTGACCGAAACCGCCGCCTCCTGAAGCGCCCTCGCGATCTCCGGCGCCGTGATGAGCGTCGCGAGTCGCTGGGAGAGATTGAGCTGGGCCAGGATATAGCGCTCCCGCGAACGAAGCCCGCTCACCTGGTCACTGAGTTGCGCGGCCAACCTTCCTGTCAACGCGGCGATAAGCAACATCAACGCCGCCGTCAGGAGTTCCTCTTTGTGGACGATGAGCAACGTGTATCGCGGCTCGGTAAAGAAGAAGATGTACAGAAGGAAACTGAACAGCGCCGCGACCATCGCCGGGCCCGGGCTCGCACGCACGGCCATCAGGATCACAGCGGCAAGGTAGATGAGGGGAATATTTTCGTGCGGCAACAAACCGATCAGTAACTGCGCCGCCCCGGTCGCTATCAGCGGCACCACAACGCTGGCGAGCCATGACAGG
The DNA here is from genome assembly GCA_020443245.1 of Pseudomonadales bacterium. GTDB lineage: Bacteria > Pseudomonadota > Gammaproteobacteria > Pseudomonadales > Azotimanducaceae > JANQJA01. The sequence goes on along the minus strand of JAGRIN010000036.1, from coordinate 235 downwards.
TGCCGGACGTTCATCGCTTCCAGTAGTCCGGCGTCATGACCACGAGCACTGTCAGCAATTCGAGCCGCCCGAGAATCATCGCTGCGCAAAGCACCAGCTTGCCTGCGGCGGGTAACGACGAGAAGTTGCCTGCAGGGCCAATGGTGTCACCGAGTCCGGGACCGACATTGGTGAGCGCAGTCGCCGCAGCGGAGAAGCTGGTCACGAGGTCGAGCCCCATGGCGGCGAGCGCAAT
>JAGRIN010000378.1 GCA_020443245.1 Pseudomonadales bacterium | reverse complement strand
GAGGCGGTGGCCCCTCCGCGGCTACGTTCTGCCATGGCCCCGAACAGACGGGTTTGCCACGCCTCGGGGTTCGCGCGCGGACTGAATCCATCCAAAAACCACGCATCGACCTCGGCATCCAGCTCCGGCAGTGCCTCGTTCACATCGCCAAGGATCAGCGTGAGACAGATTCGCTCGTCAATCCAGCGACAGTGATAGCCCGGTGAAGGCATGGGCCACGCGTCCTGCAAACATTGACGGTGGCGCTCAAAAGCGTGCCGGTCAATGCCAGTCGGCAGCGTGAGTGAAGAAAGTGCTCTCGTGAGATCCGCAGGAGAAACCGGCGCATTCTCGAACGCGATGTAATTCAGGATCGCGCCATCACCCGCATGTTGGGAGAATGCATTGGCCGTCAGCAGAGAGTTGAGACCGAAACCGAAACCGATCTCACACAACGTAAAGTGACTTCTGCCCAGGACCTCGAATCGCGCGGGCAGGTCATTGCCGTCGATGAACACATGTTGTTTTTCGAAGAGTCCCTGCCCCGTGCTCCAGTAGATGTCCTGGTATGCGGGCGCCGCAGGCGTCCCGGCTTCCTGCCAGTCAATCCTGGCATACGGCAGGTAGTAGGGCCCGGTCATCCGCGCGCGACGGGGCGCGCCGGGTCAGTGATCCACTCGCTCCAGGAGCCGGGATACAGTGCGGGCTCCGGATAGCCGGCGTGGACCAGCGCGAGGATGTTATGGGCTGCCGTGACACCGGAACCGCAGTAGCAGGTCACGTCGCCGTTCGTGGTGACACCCAGGGCAGCAAATCGCTCCCTCAGTTCCGCGACCGGCTTCATGCGTGAGTTTTCGTGGAGGTTCGCGGTGAAGGTTGCGCAGAGGGCGCCCGGGATGTGGCCGGCGACCGGGTCGATCGGGTCCACCTCACCATCGAAGCGTGCCTGGTCGCGCGCATCCAGCAATGAACCGCTGACTTCCGCCAGGTCTTCTGCGCTGACGACTCGTGTGAGCGGCGATGATGGCACGTAAAGCGTCGGTGTGCGATGCGACATCTCCGTCGTGAGCGCCTGGCCCGACTCGGTCCATGCTTTCAGGCCACCATCGAGTACGAATGCGTTAGGGTGCCCGAGCCACCGCAACATCCACCAGCATCGTGCCGCGAAAGGCCCGGCCGCTTCGTCGTAGCAGATGACCATGGAATCGGCTGTGATGCCGAACCGACCCAGTGTCTCGGCAAATGTTTCGCGATCGGGCAGAGGATGCCGGCCCGTCTTCCCGGGCATCACAGGCGAGCTGAGGTCGCGGTCCAGGTCGATGTATTGCGCGCCAGGTATATGGCCCTGCTCAAACTGGCGTCGCCCCGCCGCCGGGTCTGCCAGCGAGAATCGGCAATCGAGTACGACCGGATGTGCATCGGATTCAATGTCAGCGAGTTCTGTTGCAGAAATGAGCGTTCCCATCTTCTCTCCCTATCCGCCGCTCAGCTTGACGGTGTGACCGAGCGACTCGAGTTCCGATTTCAGCACGTCGCGCTTGTCGCCCTGAATGACGATCGTGCCGCCTTCGACAGTGCCCCCGACGCCGCACTTGGCCTTGAGCTTTTTGGCGAGCTGCTTCATCTCATCGGGCGCAAGCGGCAGGCCTGTGATAATCACGACAGGTTTCCCGTTACGGCCCTTCGTCTGGCGCTGGAGGCGAACGATGCCGTCGCCCTTTGGTGTGGCCGCCTGTCGCTTGCAGGTACACGCGCTGGCCGCCTCGCCGCAGTCCGGGCACCGTCTTCCGGTGTCCGTGGAATAAACTACCCTGCGGGTCATCCTTCAGTCCGAGTATATAAAGACGCCCATGTCCTCGTCCTGCGCGGTCAGGCAGAAGTGGACAAGGCCGTAAAGGAATTCGTAGAGATCGTTCACCTCGGTATCGAGTTGCTCGATCTCTTCACACTCAACCCAGAGCTCGGCGTATTCCGCGATGGCATCTTCATCCAGCCGCGCGAGTTGCTCTTGCATCTCGCGATCGAGCCGGTAGATGAACGGACCCTCTTCGGTCAGCGCTTTGAAGACGTTCTCCATTTCCAGTGCTTCGTCGAGGAAAACACCGGAAACGATAGAGTAGAGCTGCGCGCGCGCATCCCGGAAGTATTGCTGGGACGACATGCACGGAAAGCTATCGGCTGGATTTTCATCCAGTTCGAGATCGGAGACCTCGTCTTCGCTCCCGACGAATATGATCTGGTGCATCCGTGCCCCGCGACGAGGTGCTAGAGTGCTTCGACCTCGTCAGCCTGCAGTCCTTTGTCGCCGGTAATCACGACAAAGCGTACGCGCTGTCCTTCAGAGATCGCGCGTCGGCCCTGGCCCTGGATGTTTCGGTAATGCACGAATACGTCGTCACCCTGGTCGCGAGTGATAAATCCGTATCCTTTTTTGACGTTGAACCATTTGACGGTGCCGGTTTCTTCGTCCGATTCAGCGTCTACGTTCGCTCCGGTGTGGATGAGGCTGCTCGCAATCACCGCGGCGAGGATGATCACGAGTGCAATGTAATCGTTGATGGTCGTCGGCACGTGAAATTCTTCGTGCTGCGCGAGGCCGATGGCGAAATAGGCAACGATGCCGATCGCGGTACTGATACTCAGGTTTTTTGCTTGTGTGTTCATGCTGGATTGACTTGTTTTAAAGACCCATAGCGTGTGTGGAAGTGGGAGCGCGACGCGCTTCCCAACACGTAATGATACTGACTGACCCCCTGAATACAAAATGGAGGAACGTGGATGATTGCTCCGTTGAACGAAAGTGCGCTGATTCGGCGACACCGAGTCACGTCCGAGGAGCTGTCCGTAAGGGCGCTGAGACTATGAGGTGGTTAATGGCACTCATACCAGTGAGCACTGATTGGGCGGGGGCGCGCCGGGTCCGGGTATTGCCTCTTCCGGCGAATGGGCCATCCATGGCCCGGTCCCGTCACATCCCTGTGCCTATCGCCTCCAGAGGCAACACCCGGCCCCGCCGCGAA
>JAGRIN010000377.1 GCA_020443245.1 Pseudomonadales bacterium | reverse complement strand
CCGCGAAGGCGGTGCGGCGAAGGACCAGAACGCCTTTGGCGTGGATTTCCCAACCGGGGGCGCACCCTGGATCGCGCCTTCGCAACATAACATCGGCATGCACAACGGCCGACCCCACCACATGATCGTAATCGCTGATCCGGACGCGACCGTCGTCAACCGCAACGGCAATCACTCCGTTCGCGGCGGCACGTTGGCGCAGAAGATCTACAATCCCGACACGCCGACGCGGGACCGGCTGAAGTATCCGATGATCCGCATCGCCGGCGTCTTGACACCTGTCTCCTGGGATCTCGTTACAGATGTGATGGCGGACGTCTCCAAGCATGTCCTGAAGAACCACGGTGAGCACGCCTGGGGCATGAAGGCCTATTCCTACGAATACTTCGAGAACACCTACGCGATCTCTAAGCTCGTCAACCGCGCCATCGGCACGCCCGTCTATGCACCGCACGACAAGCCGCAGAATGCCGAAGACGCAGCGGGGCTCGACGATGCCGGCATAAACTCGTTTGCGGCTTCCTACGACGACTGGGGAAAGTGCGAAGTCGCCTTCATGTCGGGCGTCGATCCCTACGAGACAAAGACGGTGCTCTTCACCGAGTGGATGATGTACGGCGACGTGGCCGACAAGAAGATGATCTTCGTGACCCCACACAAGACGATGGGCGTCGCCTACGGTATGGAAAGGGGCGGCTTGTGGCTGCCGATCACACCTGGCACCGATACCGTCCTTCATCTCGCCCTGTCGAAGATCATCATCGATAACAAGTGGCAGGACCAGGAGTTCATCGACAAATGGGTCAACAACAAGTGGGAGATCGAATCGGGTTACGGTCGCGGCACTCGAAATACCCGCTGGCAGTGGCGCACGACTTGGGGTCGGTGGCAGAGCGACTGGAGCGATTTCCAGAAGTTCATTGCCAATGAGAAGGCCGCCAATCTCGATGAAGCGGCAGCCATCACTGGCCTTGAAAAAGACCTGATCCTTGCCGCCGCCGAGATGATCGCCAAGCCCAAGGCGGACGGCTCGCGCCCGAAATCCTCCTTCATGTTGGAGAAGGGCAACTACTGGTCCAACAACTACATGAACACGGCTTCGCTTGCGACGCTCGGCCTGTTGTGCGGCGCCGGCAATCGCCCGGGACAGGTCATCTCGCGCGGCGGTGGCCATCAGCGTGGCGGCATGGGTGCCGGCGGCGGCAAGGGCTTCCTAAGCCCCGAGAAATATCCCGGGCGGCGTAAGAAGGCGCTCAACGTCGATCGCTGGGTGATGGACGGCAACGTCCGCTTCTTCTGGACCGTCGGCTTGACGTGGTTCCCTTCGATGCTTGCGTCGCAGGAGTTGTCGACCCGCGTCGGCGACCTAACGATCCGCAACATGCATCAGCCGCGCAGCGTGGACCGCGAACATCTCGTCAAGACGTTCATCGAGCGCGTTGACTCCGGGGGTATGGTTCTGGTCGACTCCGACATCTACCCGGTCGACCCGCTCAACACGCAGTATGCCGACATCGTGCTGCCAGCCGCTGGCTGGGGCGAGGTCGACTTCACCCGCTGCAACGCCGAACGGCGACTGCGCCTCTACGCCAAGTTCAATGATCCGCCAGGCGAGGCCAAACCCGACTGGTGGGCGATCGGACAGTTTGCCCAGAAGATGGGTTTCAAGGGATTCGACTGGAAGGAGTCCAACGATATCTTCGAAGAGGCAGCGCGCTTCTCGCGCGGCGGCGTGCTCAACTACTATGCGCTCGCCGTTCATGCCAAGCGCGAGGGCAAGCGTGCGCACGAGAAGTTGCGTGAGCTTGGCACCACAGGCATCCAGACGCCGATCCGCGTGATCGAAGGCAAACTCGTCGGCACGCCAAAGCTCCACGACCCCAACAACAAGTGGGGTGAGCTCGAGGACGTCACCACCGACCAGAAGTGGCTTTATGCCTTCGGCACGCATACGGGCAAGGCCAACATGCTGAAGGCGCCGTGGAACAATGACAGCTGGTCGGACTTCTACGAGGCGATCAAGCCGCGCAAGGACAAGGGCGAGATCTGGATCACTAACGGTCGTGTCAACGAGACCTGGCAGTCTGGGTTCGACGACCTGCGCAAGCCCTACCTTGCAAAGCGCTGGCCGTGGCCGTTCATCGTCATTCACCCCGACGACGCTAGGTCCAAGGGCATCGAGTCGGGTGATCTCGTCGAAGGCTTCAACGATACAGTCTATGTCCAGACCGGCCGGCCGATCGGCGTCAAGGACAAGGACCTGAGCTTCACCGAGCTGATGAAAAGCGGACACATTAAGACCGTCACCGGCCAGTTCGTCGCGGTTGCAATCGTGTCCGACGAGATCAAGCCCGGCGTTGCGAAGGCGGCCTTCAATTATCCGGGCTCGATGGCCAATGCAGTCTGCCACGCGGTGCCCGATCCAGTCAGCGGTAACTATCGCTACAAGCTCGGCCGTGGCGTGCTGCGGAAAGTGGGCGAATCCGCCTACAAGAAGAACTTTCTCGAGATGTCACTGAAGCCGCGACCGATCGTGTCGTGATCGCGTAGATCTGCGAGCCGTCTCCAAGAAGGGCCGTATCCTCGCCGATACGGCCCTTCTTGCATGCCGGAAGACATAGCAATCGCCACTCGTCTCCGCGGGGCGTTCCGGTGTGCAAAACATCCCGCATCTGCTCAGGGCAGGTTTGGGTCAGAGTGGGCTTGATTGGCACCACCACTTAGCTGCCGGTTTGCATCGTGCAGCGGACATCGAGAGCATTCGATGTCCGCTTGTCCATCGTGAATGCCCACATGCTACGGTGGTCTGGTCGACCGCCCAGGGCCAATCGCGACCCGATTCGTCTTCTCGGACATTGCGCTGCACAGGGCCTCGTGATCCCAACTACTGACGTCAAGCCTCGCGACATTGTTGCTGCCGACTAGGTCGGAAATCAGTGTCAGTGTGTCTGTAGGCCAATCAAATTTGAAGACAGTGCCGATGAAAATCCGCAACTGGTAAA
>JAGRIN010000376.1 GCA_020443245.1 Pseudomonadales bacterium | reverse complement strand
CTTCGGGGCTCGCGATCCCGCCGGCAGCGATGACCGGCACATCGACCCGATGCGCGATCTGGGGTACCAGCGCGAGGGTCCCCATCTGTTGCGTCACGTCCATTGAGAGAAAATTGCCCCGGTGACCACCGGCTTCGATTCCCTGGGCGATGATTGCATCGACCCCTTTTTCTTCGAGCCACAACGCTTCTTCGATTGTGGTTGCACTCGCGATGATCCTGGCGCCGCTGCGGCGCACGCGCGCAATTAACGCATCGTCAGGCAATCCGAAGTGGAAGCTGACGACCTCGGGTGCGAGTGACGCCACGACCTCAGCGAAAGCCTGCGAGAAAGGCTGTCGCGAGCCGCCCTGGCCCGGTTCGGGTGAATCGATGCCGAATTCGTCGAAGTAGGGCGCGAGCCGGGCCATCCACGCCTGCTCACGTTCCGGGTCGTGCGCAGGAAGGCTGTGGCAGAAGAAGTTCAGGTTGACGGGATTCCCGGTTGCTTCGCGAAATTGTGCGACTTGCGAACGAATTGTTTCCGCGTCCAGCATCGCGCAGGGCAGCGAACCGAGTCCGCCGGCCTTGCTGACGGCAATCGCGAGCCGATGATCCTGGGCGCCCGCCATGGGAGCCTGGATGAGCGGTTTCGAGATGCCGAACAAATCGGCCAGGGTGATATCAGTCATGGCTTGAGGTGTCCCGTTTTGGTCCAGATGATGGCATTGCGTCCGGTGCGACGTCCGCCTCGGTAACCGGGTGGATTGCGTATCCAGGTTCCCGCGCCGTATTGGCCCTGCCCGTCGATGAGTTCGCCCTGGACCACATAGATCTCCTCACCGTATGGCGTTGCATCGGCGTCGTACGACGCGTCGCCGCGTGAGCGCACCAGACTGACACGCTCGTCCCCGAATTGATGGAGCGAAAGCACTTCGCTGCCGTCACCGTCGGATTGCCATGTCTGTGTGCTGGTATCGATGCAGACGCGACGCCGGTCTCCAATGAGGAACTGGTGCAGTTTGACCAGTATGAGGCAACCCTGCAGGCTGAAGGGCGCATGACGAAAGCCCACCGGGTTGCGCAGGTAGGTTCCGGCGGGATAGTCGCCGGTCTCGTCGGAGAAAACGCCGTCCAGCACGAGGATCTCCTCGCCCCCGGGATGGTCGTGACCATGAAAGCGGGTGCCAGGGTCATACCTGACGATACTGGTCGCGTGCCCGCGTTCCTTGTCCTGTCTCGCCAGCGGCTTTCGCCAGACGCCGGAAGCGGGACTCGCTACCCATTGCATCGAATTCGTGTCGAGCACGACACGCTGACTGAAGTCCATGTTCAGCATGTGTCTTCGCTCCTTCGTTTGCATTGGCTTTGTCGAAGTATCGCGCCTTCCATGGATGTTTCACAGGACATGGACAGGTCGCCGGTCGACGCGCTGGTGGCAACCGACGTCGTGGGGAGAGACTCCGGGTTGCTAATCTAAATAGGAATGATTATCATTAGGCTTCCTTTTTGGTCAGGCGCGTGTGAGTGACGAGAGTCTTCGTCTTCTGGATGCATCTTGTAGCGGGCGTCGCCGCGGGCATGGTTGTGCTCATGATGTCGGTCACCGGCGTGCTGCTTGCCTACGAACGTCAGGTTCTCGATTGGGCGGACGATATTCACTTCAAGCTCGTTCCGCGGGGCGAGCGCCTGTCGATCGATGAACTGCTGGCGAGTGCCCCGGACCTCGCGGTCGATGCACTGATTCTACCTCGCGACCCGGGCATGCCCGTTCGGCTGCGTGCTGGACGCAGCGATGCCGCGGCGCTGGACCCCTACACGGGCGAAGTTCTCGCGCCGCGTGGTGAAACCCTCGATGAATTCTTCAGGGCGGTGGAGCACTGGCACCGCTGGTTCGATTTGGGCGAGAACCGCAACGTCGGGCGGGCGCTGACTGGCGCCGCCAACCTGTTGTTCCTGTTTCTCATTGCCAGCGGGCTCTACCTCTGGCTGCCGGCGCTGCTCCGTTCCGACCTGTTCCGTCAGCGACTCTGGTTCACTGGCGCCCGTACCCCCGCTGCCCGCGACTTCAATTGGCACCACGTCTACGGTTTCTGGATGGCGTTGCCCCTTATCGTCATCGTATCGAGCGGCGTGGTGATGAGCTATGGCTGGGCGAATGCACTGGTGTACCAGGCGTTCGGTGATACGCCCCCGACCCGGCGTGGGCCGCCGGGCGACCGATCGGCACGCGAGCAGTCCGCGTGGCCCGCAAACATCGAGTCCTCTTTTCGCGATGCGGCAAGCGCCGTTCAAACAAAGGTGGGTGACGACTGGCGGACCGTTCAGGTATCGAGAGGGGCAAACGGTCTCGAATTTGTCTTCGACCAGGGTAACGGCCGCCAACCGCAATTGCGCCATACCGTAACTGTTCGCCCGGACCATTCCATTGTTGGCATTGAATCGCTGCGCGATGCGACGCCGGGCAGGCAGGCACGCATGTGGCTTCGATTTCTTCACACCGGAGAAGCGCTCGGCGCCTGGGGGCAGGCACTTGCCGCGCTTGCGAGCGCGGCCGCCGTCCTCATGGTCTGGACGGGCCTGTCCCTTGCCTATCGCAGGCATGTCCGATTCCGCCGGCGGCGCGAACGAATCAAACGAACAGAACGAACAGAACCAAGTGGTATAGAGGAGCAGGGAGTATGAGAAAGAGAACCAGGCCCGAACAGCGAAACCTGGTGCGCAGGCCCATCGCTGTCGCGGTTGCAGGCAGCTTGTTTGCAGCGCTGGGTGTCTCGGCAGAACCGCGAGACCAGGGCACGATCGAGACGATCGAGGTGGTCGGGCAACGACAATTGCCTGGCGTCGCATCGGTGAAGTTTACGCGTTCGCTGCTCGACACAGCGCAGACCATCGATGTCGTGCCCGAGAGTCTCATCGACGAACGCGCGGCGACGACGTTGCGTGACGTGCTCCGAAACGTTTCGGGTATCAGCATGCAAGCGGGCGAAGGCGGTACGCCTGCCGGCGACCAACTCTCGATTCGAGGCTA
>JAGRIN010000375.1 GCA_020443245.1 Pseudomonadales bacterium | reverse complement strand
GGCCCAACACCGCGCAGGAACTGAATGCCACCATGGTGGTGAGAATCCCGATCGAAGAAGCGTCAGCCAAGGTCCGGTCCGGCCCGCCGATCGACGATGAAGAAGACTACGGCCTGCCAATCTGGGCCGGTGTCCTGCCCATCTACAGCCGCCCGGGCACCCCCGAGCCCTGCCCTCGCCTGCCTGCCGGCATCGAGGTACCAGGCTACATCTCTGTGTCCGACAGTTCCGGGGCGTAGATTTCCGTCGCCGCGTGCGTCGTGCGCGGAACGCCATGATAGGGCTCGAAGTACGCGCGCTCGGTTTCGTGCGCGCGAATTCGCCACAGCGTCCAGACCGTGAAGATAGCGAGCACGACACCGGCGAACAGGAACAACCCGGATGACGAGTACGCCATCAGCGCCGCAACCACCAGTGGACCAACGACCGCACCGACACTCTGAGTCATCAGGATGACGCTGGCGATCTCCATCAGCTGCAGGTCCGTGTTGTCATTGGCGTGCGCGAGACACAGGGAATAAATCGGGAATGTCACGCCGCCGTAGAGGAACATGACGATGTAGAGCAGGTCCCTGCTCGCGTCCACCAGAAAGAATGCGCCCAGGTTGACGACCATGCCGGTCATGGCAATCGCGGCCAGTACCACGCGACGGTCCATACGGTCCGACAGGCGCCCTAACGGCAACTGCGCAACGGCTCCGCCAAAAATGGCGCTGGCCATGAAGACGCCGACACCCGCCGCGTCCAGTTCGAACCCCTTGGCGACCACAGGGCCGAGCGACCAGAATCCGGCGGTAACGAGGCCACCGACGAAGGCGCCGACCACGGCAACGTGCGATGCACGATAAACCTCGCGAAACTTGAAGCTGATGGCAGGAATCGGCGCGGGCGCCACACTGCGCGTCAGCCCGACCGGAATCATGCCCACCACGAGCAGGATCGCCGACAGCATGATGAGACCGCGGAAATCGAGCTGCAGGCCGACCAACAGTTGTCCGCCACAGATCGCGATCAGGGTGATGATGACGTAGATGGAGAGGACGGTCGCCCGATGCTGAGACGTGGTCCGCTCATTCAGCCAGCTTTCGATCACCATATACAGGCCGGCAAACGCGAGCCCCGTCATTCCCCGGGCAATCATCCAGATCACCACCGACTCGAACAGGCCGAGCAGGAGCAGCGCCGCGGTCGCTGTGGAGGCGAGGACCGCGAACATGCGAATGTGACCGACGCGGGCAACCAGCGTCGGCACGACGAGACAACCCACGACAAAGCCGCCGAAATAGGCAGACCCGGTATAGCCGATCTCCTGCGCGGTCCAGCCGAGCGAGTCGGCATACATGGGCGCAAGCGTCAGCTGCAGGCCGTGCCCGACAAGCAGGATCGCGACCGACACTAGTAATGCCGTCACTGAAGCCAAAACGTTCGTCATGGCAAGATACTGGCACAGGGAGGAAACATGGCAGATTCAGGGTAGAACTGTGGGGACTCGCAGGCTGCGCATGTTGCCACAAATCGGCCCATCCTAAAACCGGATTCTGCCCACCCGCCGGCGCAGGCTGCCGGATTAGACGAACGGTAGCCAGCGCAGGAACCAGGGTGTCTCGAATTCCTTCTGGCAAGACTTCAGTTGTGACGAGTACATTGAGGCGCGGCGCTGCACCGTGCTCGCCGTCTTCAGCAGCCACTTTTTCTTCCGGTAGGTGCGCTTGGCATAGCCGCCCTGGCCCTCGTGATACGCCAGGTACTGGTTGTAGGCGTCGTCCTTGGCGATCCGATTGCGGCGATAGCTCTGGTCGATATACCAGCCCATGAAGTCGATGGCGTCGTCGAAGTCGTTCCGGTCGGCGATCCATTGCCCCGTCGCCTTTTTGTAAGCGGACCAGGTTTCGTTGGTGGCCTGCGAGTATCCCTTGGCACTTGCCGGGCGCGGGCCAGGAATAATCCAGAGGATCTTCGTTCGCGGCGGCTTGGCGCCGGAGCGGAATCCTGACTCCTGGTACATGAACGACATCATCACGGGGATCGGTGCGCCCCAGCGATTGGAAGCATGCCGCGCATCCTTGTACCAGCCACCCTTCTCCCTGAAGATCTCGCAAATGTTCTCTTTGTTCTCAGGTGGTGCCGACGCGCATCCGCCGAGTGTCACCACGAGCAGGAGCGTGATGAGCCTCACGCTTTGCGTCCTCGCCAACAAGGTCATAGGCCGTGCTCCGATAGCAGCTTGATAAAAGTCTCCTCGTCGATGACCCTGACCCCGAGTTCGGTGGCCTTCGCGAGCTTCGATCCCGCCGCGTCGCCGGCGACGACGCAATCGGTATTCTTCGAGACAGATCCGGCGACCTTCGCGCCGAGCTTTTGCAACTTGTCTTTCGCGTCGTTGCGGGTGAGCTGGGTCAACGTGCCGGTCAGCACCCAAGTCTGGTTTGCGAGTGCTGCGCTTGCCGTTCTCTCTTCGGTGGGCCAGCGAATGCCCAGGTCGATCAGCTCGTCGATCACGCTCTCGTTTTCCGGCTGTGCGAAGAATTTCGCGATTTCTTCGGCAACGATGGGGCCGATGTCCGTTACCGCCTGAAGTTCCTCGCGCGTCGCACTTCGCAACGGGGCAAGGTCGCCGAAGTGTTGCGCGAGCGAACGCGCCGTCGACTCACCGACTTCCTGAATGCCCAGCGCGTAGATAAAGCGCTGGAGCGTCGTGTCCTTACTCTTTGCAATCGCCGCGAGCAGCTTCTCGGCGGACTTTGTACCCATCCGTTCAAGTTCGACGAGCCGGCTCTCCTCAAGCCTGAACAGGTCGGCCGGGGTATGAACGAGGCCCTCGTCGACCAACTGCTCGACCAGTTTGTCGCCGAGCCCTTCGATGTCCATTGCAAGGCGCGATGCAAAGTGCCGCAAGCTTTCCTTGCGCTGCGCAGAACAGACGAGTCCCCCGCTGCAACGGGCAATCACTTGCCCCTCGGGGAGCACGACGTCGGCGCCGCACGCGGGGCAGACCTCGGGCAGAATGATTTCGCGCGCG
>JAGRIN010000374.1 GCA_020443245.1 Pseudomonadales bacterium | reverse complement strand
AAATTGCGGGAAGATGGCTTCATCGAAGCCGACACCGTGGCCCGACTTCTGATCGATGAGAAGTTCCAGCAGCAAGCGCTGGGGCAAGTGATCTGGGTGGACGAGGCCGGCATGTTGTCCACGCGGCAGATGCGGGATCTGTTTCGCTTGGCGGACCAGCTCGATGCGCGGGTGCTGCTCACCGGCGATCGCTTTCAGCACGGATCGGTAGAACGTGGTGCCGCCTTGCGTCTGCTGGAAGAAGAGGCAGGCATCAGACCGGCCGCGGTGAAGGAGATTCAGCGGCAGTCAGACCAGTATCGCGAGGCGGTCAAGTCACTGAGTTCCGGCGATGTCGCACAAGGATTTGCAACGCTCGACGAGCTGGGTTGGGTTCGCGAGGTCGACGACGCGGATCGCTATCAGACGCTGGCCGCCGACTATGTGGCTGTCAGGAACAATAATGAGACGGCCCTGGTGATTTCTCCCACGCTCGCAGAGGGGGCAATGATCTCGGCGGAGATACGGCGACGGCTAAAAGAACAGGGAACGATCGCCCAGGAGGGCCGAGAAGTTCTGCGGTTGGTCCCGGCGCACTTTACCGAGGCCGAGAAAACCGATCGTCTCAATTACCGCGATGGCGACGTACTGCAGTTCATGCAGAACGCTAAAGGCTACACCAAAGGTGACCGGCAAGTCGTCGGAAGCAACGACTTGCCTTTGGATCAGTCGCAACGTTTTGCCGTCTTCCACGCGGACCGATTGGAGATTGCGAAAGGCGACGTGATCCGCATTACGGCCGGCGGAACCACATTGGACGGCATGCATCGCCTCGACAACGGCGGCATTTTCACCGTGAAAGAATTTGACGCGGACGGCAACCTCGTGCTGGCCAACGGCTGGAAGATCGGCCGCGACTTCGGCCATCTTGCGCATGGCTACACGGTCACGAGCCATGCCAGCCAAGGGCACACGGTCGATCGGGTGCTAATCGGCGAGAGCAGTGCGTCGTTTGCCGCAGCGTCACGCGAGCAGTTCTATGTTTCGGTATCGCGGGGAAAGCGTCAGGCGACCATCTATACCGACGACAAAGAGGCATTGCTGGAAGCGGTGAGCCTTGGCGACGACCGCGTGACGGCGAGCGAGTTCATTCGAGGTCGCACGACTCGCTTCGAGCAGTTGCAGGCCCAGCGGCCCGAGGCAACTCACGACCAGGAGAGGCTCGTTGTCCATGAGCGATAAAGGTCAGGCCCGTTTTGTCGATCGCTTTTCCGTGGTGTCGGACAACCCCGCACCGCCGGTGCCTGATGGGCAACGCGAAGAGGAAAGCGTCGGGACGTTCGGGTATCTGCGAGGAGTGCGGGATCGATCGCTGATGCTGGAGTTGCGTTTCAAGGACGGCAGCATAACTGCGTTCAGCTATGCACTGCTCGACCGAGCGTCGTTCGATCCTTCTGAGGGAATACGCCTCCGGTTTCCAGGGCAGGAGGTCCGCCTGGTAGGTCGATTTCTCAATGACGCTGCTGGCGGAGCCGTACGCCTCTTTGAGGCGATCACCCGTCATCGGGTCGTCTGGGTTCAGGAGGTAAGCCGCGCTGACAGTATGGAGGCGCAGGACGGCGTGCCAATCGTCGATGCGATCCTGTTGGGCAAGTGATCGCGGGATGTGGCACCGTTAAGGCCTAATTAACGACCACAGCTTACTATAGGGTGATGAACGACCGCGGATTTACCCTCATAGAACTGTCTATCGTGCTCGTGATCATTGGCTTAATCGTGGGGGGGATACTCGTTGGTAGAGAGCTTGTCACTGTCGCAGAGAATCGTGCGACGATTTCGCAGGTAGAGAAGTTCTCGACCGCTGTCAACGCATTCCGCAACAAGTACGGTGCGCTGCCGGGAGATATGCCGCCGCCGAAGGCGCTTCGACTTGGCTTCTTCGCGGTTACGGGGCCGACCGGGGGAACATTTGGCGTGCAGGATGGCAATGGCAGAATCTATCCCAACAGCACGGTCGAGGTGGTTGGATTCTGGCGGCATCTGTCGGACGCGCAGATGATTGATGGATCGTACGGAACAGCGGTCTCGGGCGTTCCGCTCAATCCAACCGATGGCTCGATTCCCTCTTCCCTCTCGTTTACGCAGATTGGACCAGTTGCACCCGCGGCAAAAAGTGGCAGTGGTGCTTACGTGTTGCCGTACGAACACCCCCAGATCGCAAACTCTTTTCTTCTCGGGAGGGTTCAGATCGATACGTTGGGGGGCGTTAGCGACGTGTTCGGCGGTCATAGCGCTGTCAATGCCTTCAGCTTGGACCTGAAACTCGATGACGGCAGGCCATATTCCGGTTCGGTACGTGCAGACACCACGGGTGGACTATGCATCGCTGCGGGGAACGAATACGCCACCGATTCCTCTGCTAATGGGGATGTGATCGACTGCTACCTTATGTTTCGTGGTGGCTTCTAATTCCTCCAGATTCGTGGCGTTATTGGCATTAGTCCTACAATCATGGGCAAAACGGCCGGCGGCTCGATGCCGCCGGCCGCGACAGCGATCACTCGCTTGTCTTCGATTGCAGGCCGTGAAGAAATTCAGCCGCCTTGCTGGCGTGAGATGCCGCGGTAAAGATCGCCCGTTTGTCGTTCTTCAGGACTTCCAGCCAGCACGCCAGGTAGCTGGCGTGGTCGTCGCGAACTTCAGGGGTGATGCGAAGATCGGCGCAGAGGAATGCGGAACCTAGCTCGGCCACAAGCTCCTCCATCGCGTAGCCTGCGTCCCCAAACCGTTTGCGGCCCAAGTCGCGGTCGAGTCGCGACGGGTGCCGCGTCCAGTGAGTCAGTTCATGGGCCAGGGTGGCCGCATGGCATTCTGCGTCTCGAAAGCACTCGAAGGGAGGCATCCGTATAAAGTCTTCGCCGATTGCGTAGTAGGCCTGATTGCCGCCAGTGCGGATGTCGGCACCGGTCGCCGCGAAGAACGCTTCCGCGTGTGTGATGCGCTCCAGCGTCTCCTGCGGCGGGGCGGCAAGCTGGTAGTAATGCTCC
>JAGRIN010000373.1 GCA_020443245.1 Pseudomonadales bacterium | reverse complement strand
GCCGTCCAGCATCCGGTGGCCGGTCGAGTCGGTGATGTAGATGTGTTCTGCGCCGGTGACAGTTCTGCCACCGTTTTCGGCGTAGGACTTGAGATTTGTGAAGGGGTGTAGATGGTGGCGCTGGTCGATCTCTCGCCAGTCCCGGCCCCCGCTAACGTCCATGTGTCCTTCTGGATTTGTTTGGTACTGCCTATCCTGCCATGATTATCGGCATTTTGCCCTTACCCTAAAGGGTATGATGATGAGTGCGGCCGAAAACGACGTCAAAGCGCTGCTGCGAGCGGGGTTCGAGGCCTTGACGCGCGGTGACATCCCGCGTGCTTCCGACTGCTGCCAGCGTGCCCTCGCGATTCGCCCGGATGTCCCCCAGGCCCATTTCCTGGTCGGTTTGACTGCCCTCGAGGCGAACCAGCGGGAGACCGCGTTCCAGGCATTCGGTTCGGTGACCCGGCTCGACCCGGCGAACGCCGCCGCATGGGCGCACCTGGCGCGGCTCTTCATGGGCGAGGGGCTGGTGGTTCGCGCCGATGCCGCGCTGGCTGAGGCCAAAAAGGCGGGGAGCCGCGACCCGATGGTCCTGGACCTGATGGGTAGTGTTTACTCCCTCATGGGGGAATACGGGCTGGCCGCAGAGTGCTTTGAATCCGCGGTCTCACTACGACCTGATCATCCTCCGTTCTTGCTGAATCTCGCCAACAATCTCGTCTATTTCGGCGAGACCGATGCCGCGGTTGAAATCCTGGAGAAGATCGTGCGCATCCAGCCGGACAGCCCGCAGGCCCACTGGTCACTTTCCGGTGCCCGCAAGGCGTCGGATGACACGCACATTACCGTGATGGCGCGCCTCGTTCTTGCCCAGTCGAACCCGCGCGCAAGGGCGTTTTACTACTATGCCATTGGCAAGGAACTCGAAGACCTTGGCAGGTGGGATGACGCTTTCGAGGCATTTGTCAGGGGCGCCGGCGAGCGTCGCAAGACCGTGGAATACGATGAGTCGGCGGAGTCGGCGATGTTCGATTATCTTGCCGGCACGTTCACCGAATCGTGGCTCGCATCAAAGGGGAAGGGCCATGAAGATGAGAGTCCGATCTTCGTGCTCGGACAGCCCAGGACCGGTACGACGCTGATTGACCGCATCATCAGCGCCCATTCGCAGGTGCATTCTGCCGGTGAGCTCCAGCAGTTGGGGCTGGCAATACGCCGGCTCAGCGATTATCGGGACCCCAAGCGCTTCTCTGTCGGATTCTTCGAGGCGGCACGGGACATTCCGGCACACCGCATCGGTCAGGTGTACCTCGACACGACGAAACGGGTCCGCGGCGGGGCGCCGCGCTTCATCGACAAATTGCCGCAGAACTACCTGATGATCCCGATCATCCTGGCCGCGATGCCTCGCGCCAAAATCGTGCACCTGACACGCGACCCGGTGGACGCCTGCTTTTCGAGCTTCAAACAGCTGTTCGCGGATGCGTACCTGCATTCCTATGATCTTGGGGAGATGGCGCGACATCACATTCGCTACCGGCGGCTCATGTCGACATGGCGCGAGCGTTTCGGTGAACGTTTTCTCGACATCTCCTATGAAGAGACAGTATCGGACCTCGAACCGAATGCGCGGCGGCTCATCGACTTCCTGGGCCTCGATTGGGAACCTGCATGCCTCGCCTTTCATGAACAGGCGACCGCAGTGTCGACAGCGAGCGCAGTTCAGGTCCGTGAACCCGCCCATACGCGGTCGGTTGGCCGGTGGCGCCGATACAGTGCACAGCTTGAACCGATGATCAGGGAATTGGCGGCGGCCGGACTGCATTCACCGGTTGACTAGCTACGGGGCCTTGTACGAATCTATATCCCGAGTTCGGTCACCAACACCTGCCACAGCATCAGGACATCACGCATGGCCCAGCGTATTCGCGCTTCCCGTTCGAACAACAGCTTCAACTTCAGGCTTTCTCCCGTTGCCCGCGGCGTCGCATTGACGCTCGCATCGACCGCGGCGGTTCCGCTTTATGCAGCCGATTCGAACACGATCGAGGAGATCGTCGTCACGGCAACCAAGCGAGCGGAGTCCATCCAGGATGTTCCGCTTGCCATCACGGCGCTGTCAGGTGAGTTCACCAAGCAGGTCAACCTGAACGATGTGAAGGACCTCGTGTCGTTCACGCCGGGGGTTTCCGGCAACAGCCAGGACAGCTTCATCGACGCGATCAGCATTCGCGGGGTTCGTACCCAGGACTTCGGAGTCGGGGGCGACCCCTCGGCGGCATTCTTCAAGAACGACTTGTATGAGGGGCGCAACGGCGCAGTCGTGACGAGCCTTTACGACATGGAACGATCTGAAATCCTGCGCGGCCCGCAGGGTTTCCTCTTTGGGCGCAACTCCATCGGTGGGGCGTTCAGTGTCTACACCCACAAGGCTGAACTCGATGACAGGGTCTCGGGCTACCTTGATCTCGACGGCGGAGAGCGAGGCCATATCGTCGGTGAAGGCGCGGTGAACATTCCGGTGTCGGATGAATTCGCCATGCGCCTCGCCGGTTACGTTTCGCAGGAAGACGGCTTCGTCCACAACTTCTACAACGGCAAGGACCTGATCGAGCACGACAAGAAAGCCGTGCGACTGTCCACGGTCTACCAGAACGATAACCTCACCGTGCACGCAACGGCCGAGACGGAACATCGCAAGCAGTCCGGCTCCGTGTACCGGGCGATACAAGAAGGTGACATCTGGGACACGTTCGTCGCGGCGATCGGCCCGGTGACGATCCAGGGCGGTCCCCAGGATGTGGATCTGGATCAATCGGGCGGTGACGCGGATGATTCGACCATCAACACGTTCGGCTTACATGTCGACTACGACTTCGGGTTCGCTACGCGGACCTCGCATACCGGCTACAAGGATCACGACTACTACTACAGCGAGGATTACGACGGCACACCGCTGTCACTGAGCAACTACCAGCAGGATCAGGAAGGTGACTACTTCCAGCAGGAGCTGCGCCTCACTTCGGACACCGACAGCGCACTGAGCTGGTATGGCG
>JAGRIN010000372.1 GCA_020443245.1 Pseudomonadales bacterium | reverse complement strand
TCGAAGAAGAAGAAACCTATTGCGGCTTCAAGGCGAGCGACCCGGAAGGTAACGTGTTCGAAGTGTACTGGGAGCAGGCGTGAAACGGGAATACTGGGTCGCGGGACTGATGGCCATGACGGCGATGTTTACGCTCGCCGGCTATGAGTTCGTCCGGAGTGCCTCGACGGTACTGTTCAAAAACGCCTACGGCGCACAGAACCTCCCACTCGTCATGGCCGCGATGCCTTTTGTGGTCTTCGGCACCGTATGGGTCTATGGGCATATCCTGTCCTGGCTCGGTCCCAGGCGAACGCTGCTCGTCACGACGCTCGGCAGTGGCGGTCTCATCCTCGCGTGCTATCTCATTCTGCTCACCGGCAGCAAGGCCATTACGCCGGTCCTCTATCTCGTCAAGGAGGTCTACATCGTCCTCCTCATCGAGCAGTACTGGAGCTATATCAACTCCTCCGTGTCGCCGACCACTTCGAGGCGTGTAAACGGTCCGGTGACCGGCATCGCCGGCGTCGGCAGCGTAATCGGCGGCACCCTGGTGGGCGCGACGGTGACCACCTATGGGACCGAAACCATGATCCTGTTTGCGGCGCTTGCTCTCATACCGGCCGCGATCGTCGCACAGGTGACCTATGGCATTCATGGTGAGCCGGACGTCCCCGAGCGCACAGGCCCGGTTCGCAGTCACATGGGATGGCGTTGGCTGCGGGAGAACCCGACGCTCCTTTACCTGCTCCTGATCGTACTGGCGACACAGGTTGTTTCCGCGACACTCGAGTTCAAGTTCCAGGGGTTGTCTTCGACGGAGTTCATCGGCCAGCAGGACAAGGAGACGGAGTTCCAGGGCTGGTTCTACGCGACACTCAACACCAGCAGCACGGTCCTGCAGTTTATCGTCGCGCCGTTGCTCCTCAGCTTCGTGTCGCTTCGGCTCATCCACATCCTGATGCCGGTCATTCACCTGACCGCGATTACCATCGCGATCATCGAACCGTCCCTGCTCACGGTCGGCGTGGCGTTCGCCTTGTTCAAGGCCTTCGACTACTCGATCTTCCGCGCGGCAAAGGAGGTGCTGTACGTACCGCTGTCGTTCGACGAAAGGTACCGCGCCAAGGAGATCATCGACGTGTTCGGTTACCGCACAGGCAAGGGCGGCTCGTCGATCGTGATCGCCTCGCTTCAGCGTCTGCAGGTCGCAATGGGCAACTACTACCTCGCCATCGCGTTTTGCGCCGTGGGCATCTGGCTTGCGTTGATCTTTCCGTTGACGCGGTGGGCCACGGTCGTTCGTAAAGCCGAATCGGAAGTCACGACTACTCGATAAGGATGTTGGTGTTGAGCCGGCCCTCGGCAAGCTTGTCGATGAGCCATGCCAGCCTCACGCTGGCCTTTCGAATCTGTTCGATTACGATCGGCTTGGAACGTTCGAAGTAGTCGTCTCCCAGGACATCACCGCTTTTCACTGGCTTGTCGTCGACGCCGGCATATGCGCGTGTCCGGGCGAGCTTGAACGACTCCCGCATCCAGTCGAGCACGTTGGTTGTGCCGGGATCCATCGGGATGCTTTCGATAAATGCCACGCTCTCTGGATACTTCAGGCCTGCATGTTCGACGATCTTCGTGTCCCACACAGCATGGAGGTTGGTCTCATCGTCGAACCAGCGGACCTTGATCTTGTTGCCGCCCCAGTCTTCGCCGTGGCTGACATGGAGCGGTTCGTGCAAGTCGCCGATGAAGTGACCGAGAAAGCGCAGGGCCGCGGCCTTGCGGGCCTTCTCTCGTTTGCCGCTTGCCGGCATGGCGAGGTACGTGAGGTTGCGCTGAATACCCACGGCGATGCAATCGAGCGCGGCACAGTCGCGTGCGAAGTCGATCGACTTCGCGTTTCGCGGAATGTTGATAAAGTGCTGCTCGTAGGTACCCTTGTAGTCTTCGTAGCGCGAACTGTCGGGCCAGAGGCATGCAGAGGCGAAGTCGTTCTTACCGTTGCCATCGAGTTCTTCTCCCAGTGCCAGCGTGTCCTTCACGAAGGCCTTGCCCTTGTCAGAGAGCGCGTCATATGCCGCCTGGCAGATCAGTCGATGCCCGGTCTCGCCCCAGGCGAGTGCGGGGGCGGGGAAACAGCAGGCGAGTGCGAGCGCGATCAGCAAGAGATTCCTGGACATTGGATGACACCTGCGGGGACGTGAGTCGATGATACCGGAAGTGCGATACCTGTGTCCGTCGGACGCCGATGAATACAAACGCATTCGCATCGAGGCCGCGCGGGACCCCTGGTTCGGGACCAGTGTTTCGCTCGAGAGCAAAACGCCGACATCCCTGCTCGCAAGAGCCCTCGTTGCCAGCGCCGAGGGATTCATTGCCGGTGCATTCGACGGTGATGAGCTTGTCGGAATAGTCGGTTTCGGTCTCGGCCCCTCGGGGAGAAGCGGCACATTGTTCGGGTTGTACGTTTCGGCCAGCCATCGACGCAGGGGCGGCGGTCTCGCCCTCGTCCGCTTTCTTCTCGAGGCCGCAGGCGCGTCAGGTATCCAGGCCATAGAACTCGCGGTCAAGCGAGACAACGAAGGGGCGATATCGCTCTATGAGCGCCTGGGGTTCCGCGTTTCCAGCGGAGGCGCTGGCCATGACGATGCGGTGGGGATGACGCTCAGGCTGCCGACTTCACCCTGACGCGTTTCATTGCGACCCGCGCCTTCTCCATAAACAGTATCTTGTCGGCGAGAGGCAACATTGACTTGTTGTGCGTCACGAACACGCAAGTGATGCCCATCGACAGTAGCCGCTTCATGACGAGTTCTTCGGTCTTGCTGTCGAGGTGAGCGGTCCCTTCGTCGAGTAGCAGGATCCTCGGTCTTCGATACAGCGCGCGAGCGATCAGGACCCGCTGCACCTGGCCCGCGGACAGCGACGTACCCATTTCGCCGATCAGGCTTTCGTAACCCATGGGCAGGCGAACGATATCGTCGTGGATCGCTGCGATATGCGCGGCTTCCTGCATGCGCTCCCTGTCGGGCCAGGGCTCACCGAAGGTGATGTTGGACGCAATCGAAC
>JAGRIN010000371.1 GCA_020443245.1 Pseudomonadales bacterium | reverse complement strand
GCTGTGCATCAACGGGCACCACCGCAATCCCGTGCCGAGAGTCCGAGAGCAGGACGACGAGCGTCTTGAACACGCGTGCCGGCGACACGCCCAACTTCTCTGCCGCTTCAAGGCCGTAGGCAGCGCCATCGTCGTGTACATATTCGTGCACGCGAAAAGAAACAGCGGCTTTCTCGGCAGCGAGAATGGCCGGCGTCATGGCATCACTTGCCCGCGAAAACAGGCAGGACTTCAGAGATCAGCCGCGCAGTCTGTTCGCGCATGTCCGATGCACCTGTCCCGATGGGCAACAAAACGAATTTTGAGCATCCTGCATCGATGTATTCACCCACGCGAGTCACGATGTCCTGCGCGTCGCCGACCACCATGAATCGCGCCGGGTCCTTCTTCAGCCGCGCTGAAAACGCCGCAGCCGCGCGCTCGCCCGCCGTATCCGACGGGCGGCCGAAGCGAAAGGAAAAACTCGCGCCGTAGTGATCCTCATCGATCGTCCGCCCGACCTCCCGCAAGGCAGACTTGATACCGGCCACCATCACCGCAGCCTGCTCCGGTGAGTCGAGCCCCCCAAGCCAACCAGTACCGAGTTCTGCCGTCCGGCGCATCGCAACCTCGCTCGAACCGCCTATCCATAGCGGGATGTTTGCATTCGCCGGTCGCGGCGAGATCGAGACGCTCTCATACCTGAAGAATTCGCCATCGAACGTTACCTCGTCTTCATGCCACAGCCTGGAAACAAGCGTAAGCGCCTCGTTAGCACGTTTGCCGCGGGCACGCGTCGGCGTGCCGGTTGCGCTGTAGTCGCGTGAGAGGGCAGAGCCAAGGCCGAATGCCGGCAGCAGGCGCCCGCCGGAAAGGAAGTCGATCGTGGCGCACTGCCGCGCCGTAAGAAGCGGATCGCGCAATCCGATCGACGCCACATTCATACCGAAACGGATGCGCCTGGTCGCACCGGCGAGTGCCGCCATTGCAGAGAGCGTCTCGAGCATCGGCTCCGCGGTGACAAGGCGATCAGTCTGCCAGATCGAGTCAACGCCGCCTTCCTCGCATTGCTGCACCCAGTCGAAATATTCCTCCGCACTGTCGAACGGAAAGCGCGACGTGCCGATACCGATACCGATTGCCATCAGTTCTCACCCGTTGCGGTGGCGGATTGCGCACTGTCACGCTCGATCATTCGACGCGCTTCTTCCTGTTGCATCTGGATTTCACGCTCGGAACGGCAGACTCGCCGCGACATGTGAGAACCGACGTCGGCCTCCCGGGTACAGACGAGCGGTGAACCGTCGGCGGCAAGACGAGGCGCACTCGATTCAGCCGCCGGCCCTGTGCCCGCGCACCCGGCGAGCAAAGCCAGCGCAATGGCAATCGTGTACCGCATGGTATCTCCCTCCCGGGCCGAATTCGTTCCCGGCATATTAGAGGTTTCACCGCTCGAGGCTCAACCGCCACGCGCGTGGCGCCGGGACCGCGAATCTCCTACCATTCATCGAACGAGACGAGGAGATTTCGATGAGCGATGTCACACCCCACCCCATCCCGGTGAACGCCGAGGCGATTTCCGATCTCAAGCGTCGCCTTGAGATGACGCGATTCCCGGACAAGGAAACACCGGACGACTGGTCGCAGGGCATCCCGCTTTCATACATGAAGGAGATTCGCGACTACTGGCTCCTGCACTACCGATTCGAAGCGCGCGCCGAACTGTTGAATCGTTGGCCGGGATTCAAGACCCAGGTAGCGGGTCTGGGGATCCACTTTCTCCATGTTCGCTCAAACGTGGCGAGTGCGCGGCCGCTGGTCCTGACCCACGGTTGGCCCGGCAGCATCGTCGAATTCCAGAAAGTGATCGGGCCGCTCACGGATCCCGAGCGCTTCGGCGGTCGCCCCGAAGACGCGTTTCACGTCGTCTGCCCGACATTGCCGGGCTTTGGCTTCTCTGACAAGCCGACACGCCCCGGCTGGAACATAGAGAGGATCGCCTCCGCCTGGGATGAACTGATGGTGAAGATCGGGTACGAGCGGTACTTCGCGCAGGGCGGCGACTGGGGTTCGATAGTGACTACCATGATAGGCGCGCAGAACCTGGGTCACTGTGCCGGCATCCACATCAATATGCCTGTCGTCGCGCCAGACCCTCAGACCATGAACGATCTCTCGGACCTGGAGCAGGAAGCGCTCGCTGCCATGAAGTTCTACCAGGACCACGATTCAGGATATTCCAAGCAACAGAGCACGCGCCCACAGACATTGGGCTACGGACTCGCGGATTCACCGATCGGCCAGGCCGCATGGATTCTGGAGAAGTTCTATCAGTGGATGGATTGCGACGGACATCCGGAGAAGGTCGTGACACGGGACGAGTTGCTCGACAATGTCATGATGTACTGGCTCACCGACTCCGGCGCATCATCGGCAAGAATCTACTGGGAGAGTTTCGGTGGTGCGAGCAGCGGCACCGAGGTCCCGATTCCCGCAGGATGCAGCATCTTCCCGAAGGAGATCTTCAAGACCTCGGAGCGCTGGGCACGCAAGCGATTTACCGGCCTGCAGTACTTCAACGTGCTGGACAAGGGCGGTCATTTCGCCGCCTTTGAGCAACCGGAGACATTCGTGAATGAAATTCGCAAATGCTTCGGCGCAATGAACCTTTAGGCACAGGGATCGAAGCAATCCAGGCTGTCCAAAAATGATCAAACTGTGACCCTTTCACACCTTTTTCGTGCCGGGATCACGTAGTTAAATCTCCATTTTCCTGCTATCTTGCGACATTTTCGTGAGCACTCAAGAGGACGTAATCCGTGGCCAAGATCAAATTCATCCAACACGACGGTACTGAAACGGTCGTTGACGCGCCGAACGGCATTTCCGTAATGAACGCCGCTGTCGACAACCTCGTGCCGGGCATCGATGCAGACTGCGGTGGGGAATGCTCCTGCGCGACTTGCCATGTCATCGTGGACGATGCGTGGATCAAGGTCGTGGGCAAACCCAGTGAGCAGGAAGAATCCATGCTCGACCTGAACCCGGACCGGGAAGCCAACTCACGCCTGTCGTGC
>JAGRIN010000370.1 GCA_020443245.1 Pseudomonadales bacterium | reverse complement strand
TGAAAGTCGAACGCCTGTTCGAACGTCTCGAATCCCGCAGGCAGGCCATCGCGAGTTGAAGCAGTTCCCAAAAGCCCTGTTACCGGTGGTGGGCGCGCTCGCCCTCCTCTCGCCTTCGGCCCGGGCGGTCGACGATTTGCCCGCACCGGACTACAGCGACTGGTACCAGGTCGAAATCGTCGTCTTCGCCAACCGAAGCGCAAACGCGGGTGATGAATCCTGGGGCGCGGAGGCGCTCGGCTATCCGCGCGACATGGTCGCCATCGCCGGTGACACCGTACGCCCGTGGCGCCTCGAGCAGATCCCGGAACTGGAGGCGATGGCGAGCGAAGCACAAGGTGCATCCGCCAATGACGATGCCGCGACGCAGGCGGCCCCTGACTCCGGATTCCTGTTCGAAGGCCGCAGCCGCTACAGCCGGAACAGCGCGCTCGAACAAATGCGCCGGGAAGCGGCCAGCGGGCAACCTGGCGCGATCGATTCAGATGCCGCAGACGGGCCATCAACGGAACCCCTGGATCTTGCCGCACTGTTCGCGAACGACCTGCCTGCGCCGTTCAAGGCCGTACCGGCCAACGCGCTCGAACTGGACCGCATCGTCGGCAGCATCAACAGAAGTACCCGCTATCGCCTGCTCCTGCACATGGCCTGGCGCCAACCGGTGCCCGCGAGCGACGAGTCCTGGCCCATACTGATCCAGGCCGGCAAGCGATATGACGATCTCTACGAGGTCGACGGCACCATCACCGTCACCCGCTCACGATACCTGCATGCCGACACGAACCTGTGGTTCACCGATTTCGCCCAGAAGTACGACCAACAGGCGCCCCTGCCGGAAATCGTTAGCGAACTCGATCCCGCGACGCTACGCAAGTATCCCGACCTTGTGAATGCGGCACGCGAACGCGGGAACTATCTTGCGGTCGGGTCTTACCCGATGAAGATTTCGCGACGGATGCGCAGCGGTACGCTGCACTACCTGGACAACCCGTTCTTCGGCGTGCTGATCCAGGTCGAACCGTTCGATTACAAGCCTGGGCCGGCAGAATAATCCGAGAACGCTCGACGCAGTATCGCGCGAACCCAACCCATCCCCTTCGACATCGCCGCCTCGATCTCATCCAGGTGCACAACCTGTCCGCCGATGCCCGCGCCGTGATTCACAACGACGGAAATGCCCGCATAGGGAAGTTCACGCTCTCGCGCCAGGGCGACTTCGGGCATCGCCGTCATGCCAACGATGTGGCAACCGTCGCGACCCATGCGCGCGATCTCCGCGGCAGTCTCGAGTCGCGGGCCTTGCGTACATCCATACACACCCGTTTCCCGGAACAGCATCCCTTCCTCGGTCGACCTCACTGCCTGCGCGGCAGCGACCAGGCGACTGCGCCAGGTTTCATCGTAAGGAAACGTGAAATCGATATGGTGGATTTCTCCATCGAAGAATGTGTGCGCGCGTCCCCACGTATAGTCGATCACCTGGTCCGGCACGACGACCGAGGGAACACCGAGCGTCGGGTCGACGCTGCCCACCGCGGTGACTGCAATGACCGCGTCGGCGCCGGCATCGACAAGCGCCTGGACATGCGCTCGATAGTTGATGCGATGCGGCGGCGTAGAAGGCGGCATTCCGTGCCGCGGCAGGAAGACAACCTGCACCCCGTCGAGTTCGCCGAACTGGACATCGACGCTGCCCCAGGCTGTATCCAGGCTCGCATGCGTGGCGCCTTCGAGTCCGACGAATTCACCGAAGCCGGTACCGCCGATCACCGCGAGGAGCGACGCCATGCGCGGCTACTTCTTTGGCTTTTCGGCAGCTTCCGCGGGTGCGGCGTTCCTGGCGGGTGCCGGCGCCTTACCTTCGCGAGAGGTTTCACGAGCGTTTGCACGAGGATTTGCGCCAGGCGTCGCGCCCGAACCGATCTTGTCGCCCGCCTTCGCCTGGGCCACACCACTCGTTGACTTGACGCCTGCCGCGCGATCCACCATGCGCGCCATCGTACCGATCGACATCAGGTGACAGTAGAGCCAGCCGAGTTCACCCGACCGGAAGAACTCGAGTGCCTTGTCGTCCGGCAACGCCAGCAGTTTCTTCTCGTCCACAGCGAGCAATCCATTCAGCGAGAACTGCTGGCCATCGACCATATCGACACGCGCATTCAGTGACATCAGCAGCTCGTTCTCGACGAGGCGCTTCACGAACCGTTCGGTACGCGCATACTGCTTCTGGTATTCCTCGAGAAAATCCATCGCCTGCTTCAGCAGTTGCGTCGGTTCGCCATTCTCAAAAAGCAGTTCGCCTTCCGCCTTGTTGAAGCCGGGATAGGCCTCGTCGATGCACACCATGCGCTGGCCCTGCTCCGCCGTCTCGGCCAGCACAAAGGGATAGCGGCGTACGAACGCCGGTACGTAACGCGCATCCCACTTGCCTGAGGCGTCAACGAAGAGATTCTCTTCAGGACGGAGCCCAAGCAACGCGACCGGGACGATGGACTCTCCCGCCTTGGCAAACACGATGGGATACTCTTTCGCGGCTTCGGTAAATTCCACGCCGGCCAGGATCACGGAGTTCGTCTTGCGCGCAAACGCAAAATCGGAACCGACCGGTTTGATCCGGTAATCCTTGTGCGTCACCTTGTTCAGGGCGACGGGCTTATCGTAGAAGAGCAGATTGGCCATGGAATTTCCTGCGGAAGACTTCGAGGGCGATCTTGCCGAATCCCCAGACCCAAAGCAACAAGGCCCGGGACCGGCGGACAAATCGATCAAACCAGCGAACGAATTTCCGCGAGATTGCGGAGCTTGCCTTCATAGTCCATACCAAAGCCGAAGACGTACTCGTCCGGGCAACTGAGACCCACGACATCCGGTGTGAATCCTTCGACCTTGCGCGCATGCGCCTTGTCGAGCAGCACCGCAGTCACCACCCGATGCGCGCCTTGCGCCGTGAAATACCCGGAGACGGCGGCGAGCGTCTTGCCCTCATCGAAGATGTCATCGATCAGCAGCACGTTGCGTCCGGCGAACCCCGCTTCAGGCCGTGCGTGCCACGCCAGTGCCGATCCGG
>JAGRIN010000369.1 GCA_020443245.1 Pseudomonadales bacterium | reverse complement strand
AAGGACGCACGCACGGTACCGTGAATACCGTAGTAATCCATCACGGGTTGTGCGCAATGCTGACCAGTTCTTACGGCCACGCCCTGTTGGTCAAGCAACATGCCGACATCGGCCGCATGTGTTCCCTCCAGCAGGAAACTGAACACGCCGGTGACGTGACGCGCCCTGCCGACACGGACGAGTCCCTCACAGGCGTCCGCCCGTTTGATCACATAGGCCAGCAGTTCACGCTCGTACCGCTCCACCGCTTCACGGTCCAATCCCAGGAGAAAATCGACCGCAGCGCCAAACCCGATCGCGCCGGCAATATTCGGTGTGCCGGCTTCAAAACGATAAGGGAGCCCCTGGTAGGTGGATTGCTCGAACGTGACAGTCTCGATCATTTCACCGCCACCTTGCCAGGGCCGCATGGTCTCGAGCAATTCACGGCGTCCCCAGAGGCCGCCGATACCTGTGGGGCCGAACATCTTGTGGCCCGAAAAGGCATAGAAGTCGCACCCCAGCTGCTGCACATCGACCCGATGGTGTGCCATGGCCTGGGCGCCATCCACAAGCACGAGTCCACCGACAGCGTGCGCGAGGCCCACGATTTCCTTCACCGGGTTCACCGTGCCGAGGACATTCGATACATGCCCGAGCGCAACGAGCTTGACGCGCTCGTCCAGTAGCGCTCGCAGCGCAGCGAGGTCTATCTCGCCATCGGGCGTCAACGGAACGGGGACAACCTCGGCGCCACATTCCGCGGCCGCCATTTGCCACGGCACCACGTTGGAATGGTGTTCCATCACGGGCACCAGTATGCGATCGCCCTGACCGAGACAGCCGCGGGCCCAACTGTACGCGACCAGGTTGATGCTCTCGGTCGTCCCGCGCGTCCAGATCAGCTGCTCCGGCGAGGGGCTGTTGATCAGTCCGGCAACCTTCCCGCGCGCTGCCTCGAATGACGCTGTGGCCCTGTCGGCCAGGGCGTGCGCGCCGCGATGGACATTTGAATTGTCATGCCGGTAATAGTTACCGATGGCATCAATTACCGCGTCCGGCTTTTGTGTGGTCGCGGCATTGTCCAGGTACACCAGCGGATGACCGTTCACCTGCTCCTGCAGGATCGGGAACTGCCGGCGCACCGCCTCGACGTCGAACCGTGCGGCATCCCGATTTATCACTTCGGCCTCGCTCATGCCCGGCTCCCTGCCATCGCATCCGAGGACACAAACATGTCATCAAGTACCTCGCGCAAGAAGACCGCAACCGGTTCGTCGCCGATATCATCGATCAGTTCATTGATGAAACCAAAGCTCAACATGGTCCGGGTGTCCTGCAAACTGACACCGCGACTGCGCAGGTAGTAAACCGCCTGCTCTTCAAGTTGTGCCACGGTGGCGCCGTGCGCGCACTGCACATCGTCGGTGTAAATTTCCAGTTCAGGCTTGGTATCGACCTCCGCCTGGTCGCTGGTCAACAGGTTCTTGTTGCTGAGCTCGGCGCGCGTCTTGCGGGCATCAGGATGAATATGAATCCGGCCGTTGAATACCGCCCGTGCCCGGTCACCGATGATGCCGCGAAAATTCTCATCGGTCGTGCAGGACGGCACACGGTGCTCAATACAGGTGTGGTAATCGATGTGCTGGTCGTGACGGGGCAGGTAGACGCCGTTCAATCGACAAGCAGCGCGCTCGCCACGATGGTTCACCACGATATCGACACGCTTCAGGCGGCCGCCAAGTCCAAGGTGAAAGCTGTCGAGTTCGGCATCTGACGCGAGATCAACGTGCATCCCGCCGATGTGCACCGCCTGCTCCTGTTCCAGGTGAAGACGATAGTGACGCAGATGAGCACCGGCCCCCACGTCGAATTCCGATACGCCATTGGTGAAGACGTGCTGGTCGTGCCGGTCGCTGGCAAAATGCTCCAACAGGGTGACCCGGCTGCGTGGTTCCAATACGACCAGCAATCGCTGGGCGACGGTGAAGCCTTTTTCCTGACCGGAACTCAGCCAAACGACCTGTATCGGTTTTTCCACTTCGACACCGGCTTTGACTCGAAGAAAGGCACCCTCGGCGAGCAGACTTTCGTTCTGTGCGACAAAAACATGGGTGTCACGGTCAACGATCTTGCCGAGATGATTCTGGATCACACTGACCTGCTCACTATCGGCATTGGAAAATGGTACAAGCGTGACCCCGTCTGGCAATGCATGCGCTGAAAGCGCGGCTTCATAACGCCCGTTGACGAATACCAGGCGATGCGCCTCCAGCCCCTCGATGTCGGCCACGTGCGCGAGTGCATCGATATCTTCCGCTCGTTCGGCCACACCTGCATAGTCTGCACGCTCAAGTACACGGACGCTGGTGTACTTCCAGCTCTCGGTCTTGCGGTTGGGCATGCGGGCGAGGCGCCACGTCTCGAGCCCCCGTCGGGCAACCGGATCGAGCCAAGCCGGCGCGCTGGCCGCGCGCGTGTCCACCGCGAGCTCCGGCGCCATCATGCAACCTCCTGGTCTATCCAGCTGTAGCCCCTCTCTTCCAGCTCCAGGGCCAACGATTTGTCGCCTGACTTCACGATTCGCCCGCGAGACAGCACGTGGACCACGTCTGGCTCGATGTAGTTCAGCAGTCGCTGGTAATGGGTAATCAGGATGAAGGAACGATCTCCACTCCGCATGGCGTTGACACCGTTTGCGACAACCTTGAGAGCATCGATGTCCAGACCCGAGTCGGTCTCATCGAGAATGGCAAGCCGTGGCTCCAGCAACATCATTTGCATCAGCTCGTTGCGCTTTTTCTCTCCGCCTGAAAATCCCTCGTTGACTCCGCGTTTCAGAAACTCCGGATCAAGGTTGACTGCCCTCGAGACTTCCCGTGCTCTCTTCATGAACGCTACCGTGTCCAGTGCCGGTTCGCCGCGGTGACAACGGATGGCATCCACGGCGACCTTCAGAAATTCCATGTTGCTGACGCCGGGGATCTCCACCGGATACTGAAAAGCGAGGAACAACCCTTCACGCGCCCGTTCTTCAGGTTCCATGTCGAACAGGTCACGCCCCATAAACTCGACTGATCCCTGGGTCACTTCGTAGCCGTC
>JAGRIN010000035.1 GCA_020443245.1 Pseudomonadales bacterium | reverse complement strand
CTGCCCAGCAACTCCTGCCGCCGTCGAAGCGCAAGAAGCAGATCAGCGTGTCGGATGTCGAAAAAATGGTCGCCAAGATCGCGCGTATTCCACCGAGCAGCGTCACCGCCTCCGACAAGGAAGCGCTGCGCGATCTCGACAAGAACCTGAAAATGGTGATCTTCGGGCAGGACGAAGCGATCAATACATTGTCCAGTGCCATCAAGCTGTCACGAGCGGGCCTGAAGGAGGGCGAGAAGCCGATCGGCTCCTTCCTCTTCGCGGGTCCGACCGGCGTCGGCAAGACGGAAGTCTGCCGCCAGTTGGCACGTATCATGGGCGTCGAGCTCGTCCGCTTCGACATGTCGGAGTACATGGAACGACATACGGTAAGCCGCCTTATCGGTGCACCGCCCGGCTACATCGGCTACGATCAGGGTGGTCTCCTGACCGAAGAGATCACCAAGCATCCACATTGCGTGCTCTTGCTTGACGAGATCGAAAAGGCGCACCCGGATGTGTTCAACCTGCTGCTGCAGGTGATGGATCATGGCACGCTGACTGACAACAACGGGCGCGCTGCGGATTTCCGTAACGTCGTGCTGGTGATGACCACCAATGCCGGGGCGCAGGAAATGAATCGCTCCTCGATTGGCTTCCAGCAACAGGATCATACGACCGACGGCATGGAGACCTTGAAGAAGATGTTCACGCCCGAGTTCCGAAACCGCCTGGATGGCATTATCCAGTTCAACTCGCTCAATCCCGATGTCATCCTCACCGTTGTCGACAAGTTCCTTGTCGAAGTGCAGGTGCAACTCGACAGCAAGAACGTCACGCTCGATGTCAGTGAGGAAGCGCGCGAATGGCTCGCCGAGCACGGCTACGATGTGCACATGGGTGCACGCCCGATGCAGCGCCTCATCCAGACCAAGATCAAAAAAGAGCTTGCCGAGGACATCTTGTTCGGCAAACTCTCTAACAATGGTGGAGTGGTGCACGTCCGGGTGAAGGACGACGATATCTTCCTGGATATCGAGGAGCCGTCGAAACCGTCGAAGGCCCCGGCAATCTGAGGGGCTTTACTCGCGGAAGGTGATACGACCTTTGGAAAGGTCGTAAGGTGTGAGTTCGACTTTGACCTTGTCTCCGGTCAGGATCTTGATGTAATTCTTGCGCATCTTGCCGGAGATATGGGCCGTAACCATGTGGCCGTTCTCCAGTTCCACCCTGAACATGGTGTTCGGCAGGGTGTCGACGACCGTGCCGGTCATCTGTATGGATTCTTCCTTCGCCATTCAGGCCTCGTAAGTTGGTACTTGGTGTGAAAACGGCGTGCATTTTGCCTTAAAAGCAGACCCTTGGCAAAAGCACCCCTATGGGGCGGTTGGTTCGGCGACGCCGCGTCGCTAATCGGCTACCGGTATCCAGTGGTTGCTGATGAACATCTCGATGGGTTTGTAGTCCATCTTGTAGCTCATCTTCTGGCACTGTTTGATCCAGTAACCGAGGTAAAGATGGGACAAGGACTTCGACTTTGCCGCTTCGATGAGTGAAAGCACAGCGAAGACCCCAAGGCTCCTGGTTGTCCTGTCCGGGTCGAAGAACGTGTAGATTGCGGACAGTCCGTCCACGAGTTCGTCCACTACCGCAACAGCCAGCAGTTCCTCGCCAAGCCGGAACTCATAGAACATTGCCTCGGGGCGGCCATCGACAAGAAACGACTCGAACTGGTCCGGGTCTGCTGGATACATGTCGCCGTCGTGATGCCGTGCCGTGATATAGCGCTCGTACAGCGAGAAGTATTCGTCAGTTGCCTGGGGTGCAACGACCCGCATTGAAACGTCGGCGTTCTTTTTCATGATGCGCCGCTGTCGTCGCGAGTATGAGAAACGGTTCACCGGAACACGAACAGGAATGCAGGCAGAGCAATTCTGGCAATAGGGCCGGTAGATGTGATTACCGGAACGTCGAAAACCGACTTCGGACAGCGCCGAGTACAACTTCTTGTCGATACGCGCCAGTGGATCCGCGAACAAGGTGATGGCTTGCCTGCCTTCCAGGTAGCTGCAATCGTGCGCCGGCGTCGTGAAAAACCTGAGTTCTGAAAGTGACGTCACGTAATGGCCCGTCGATCTTGCTGCTGGGTGTCTAACTTACCACGGACCCGGGCAGGTTGGCACGAGATCCCACCTCACCGGGTCCGGCGCGAACCAGCCAAACTTCTCGAGCAGTGCCAGGTACTCTTCACGCGGGATGCTTCGACTGCCGAGACTCAGGAGGTGGTCGTTCTGGACCTGGCAATCGACAAGCCGGCCTCCTTGTTCGACCATGAGACGACAGAGCCAGGCAAATGCGACTTTCGACGCGTCGGTTTCTGTGTGGAACATCGACTCGCCGAAGAACACTTTGCCGAAGGCGACCCCGTAAAGGCCGCCCACCAGTTCGCCATCCAGCCACGATTCGATGGAGTGGGCGTGGCCGCGCCGATGCAATGCACTGTACGCTTCCTTCATTTCTGCCGTGATCCAGGTTCCATCAGTGTAGTCCCGGGGCGCACTACAACCGTCTATCACGTCATCGAACGCGGTATCGATCCGGACCTCGAACGTGCCGCGGCGGAGCGTCCTTCGCAGGCTTCGTGTGAGTCGCGCTTTCTCCGGAAACAACACGGCGCGCGGGTCCGGCGACCACCAGAGTATCGGTTGTCCTTCCTCGAACCACGGGAAAATGCCGGAGCGATAGGCAAGCAGCAGGCGTTCCGGGGACAGGTCACCGCCTGCGGCGAGGAGCCCGTCGGGGTTGCGCAGGGCGCTCGCTGCCGGCGGGAAGGCCAGTGTGTCCGGATCGAGCCACGCGATCCGGTTCATTCAGGACAGGTTTTCGATAGCTTCGAGGTACTTCTCGGCATCGAGGGCCGCCATACAGCCGAATCCCGCAGAGGTCACTGCCTGGCGGTAGACCTGGTCTGCAACATCGCCGGCTGCGAACACGCCGGGTATCGATGTCGCGGTGGCCCCGCCTTCGAGCCCGGTCCGGATCTGGATATAGCCGTTCACCATATCGAGCTGCCCGGCAAAAATACCCGTGTTCGGATCGTGGCCAATGGCAATGAACACACCGGTCAGCGGTATGTCGGTGGTATCCCCGGTGCCGACGTGCTTGATCCGCATGCCGGTGACGCCGGACTCGTCGCCAAGCACCTCGTCGAGGACATGATTCCATGCGACTTCGATGTTCTCTTTGGCCGCAACGCGGTCCTGCATGATCTTCTCGCCACGGAATTTGTCGCGGCGGTGCACCATCACGACGTCGGAAGCGATGTTGGACAGGTACAAGGCCTCTTCGAGCGCCGTATTACCGCCCCCGATGACCGCAACCTTCTGCTTTTTGTAGAAGAACCCGTCGCAGGTTGCACAGGCGCTCACCCCACGTCCCTTGAATGCTTCCTCGGAAGGCAGGCCAAGGTAGCGTGCCGACGCGCCCGTCGCGATGATCAGCGCATCGCAGGTATAGATCGCGTTGTCGCCATAGAGCCGGAAGGGGCGAACGGCCAGTTCCGCCTTGTTGATATGGTCGAACACCATCCGGGTATTGAAGCGTTCCGCATGGGCCTGCATCCGGACCATAAGGTCCGGCCCCTGGAGTCCTTCGACATCGCCGGGCCAATTGTCGACATCTGTGGTCGTGGTCAGTTGGCCACCCGTTTCGATACCGGTAATGACGACCGGATCAAGATTCGCGCGGGCGGCATAGATAGCCGCGGTCAATCCGGCAGGGCCGGACCCCAGGATCAGCAAGCGATGATGAACTTCTTCCATATTCCCTTTGACTTCATAGACATAGAATAGCGATGACGGAAAACTGAATATTCGTCGGCAATATTCACTCGCCTTATTGGACTCGTCAGGCGGTCAATTTCTCCTTGATGGCGACAAATTCCTGACCCTGGCGATGCTTTGCAATGATTTCCCACAGTGTACGCCCGTCGGGATCGGTAGCGTCGACGTCACGACCGGCTTCGATATAGAACGTGAGAAACCGTTCGAAGTCATCCGGGCGCATGCCGCGATAGGCCTTCTGCAGTACGTGGAAGTCGGCCGAGAGTCCCGCGGACGGTTCCATCTCGAGAAAGCTCTTGATGCGCTCGTCGTCCCAGACCTCGTCGGTGACGGACGGTTGTGAGGGGCCTGCCATATTTGCTGAAACCTGTGGTCCAAAAAGGGTAGGAATAATACAGGACGTGTCCGGCATCCGGTAGAGAAAACGATTTATCAAACCGAATTCTCGGTATATCATGTAAGAGTTTGATTCATAAAGAAAATCAAAACGGAGAAAATCGTGGCACAAGCCAGGGCAAAAGAGGCACCACAAGCCGGGGACAACGAGCACTTGTGGCTTCGACTCCGTGAAGGTGGCCTCATCGCACTCATCGCACTGTGCCTGTACCTGGCGCTGGCGCTGCTGACTTACGACCCGGCCGACCCGGGCTGGAGTTCAACCGGCGAGGGCGGGCGAATCGTCAATGCGATGGGCGCAACAGGCGCCTGGATTGCCGACGTGTTGTTGTTCCTGTTCGGGTATTTTGCGTACATCTTCCCGATCATGCTGGGCTGGCAGGCGTTCCAGGTATTTCGGGACCGCAGGCGCCATGCGCCGTGGAACCCGCCGATGGCCCTATTCAGGTTTGCCGGTTTCGTGTTGACGATGACCGCTGGGGCGGGGCTCGCGGCGCTGCACTTCTATTCGGCCGGCCTGGACTTGCGGGAGGGCAGCGGCGGCGTGCTCGGAAACCAGCTCACCGAGCTGATGGTGCCTGCTTTTAGTTATGTGGGCGCCACCTTGATCCTGCTCGCCGCCTTCCTGTTCGGCATCACCGCGTTCACGGACCTCTCGTGGCTTGAGGTGATGGAGGCCACCGGCCGCCGCGCGCTGAAGACCGCCGGGCTCGTGCAGCATTGGTGGTATCGCTTCCTCGCCATGCGCGAGGAGCGCAAGGAAGTGAAGGAGTCGACCGAGACCCGGCGAATCGCCCTGGAGAAGCAGGTCGAACGCAATCAGACGCGTACAGCCGTCAAGATCGAGCCTGCCCCGGTGAAGAAACCGGAAGTCAGCGAACGCGCGGAGCGTGAACGCCAGGGCAACCTGTTCAAGGTCACCGCGGTCGACGGTCTGCCGGCCCTGCACCTGCTCGACACCGTAGACCCCAACCGCAAGAGTGGCTATTCCGCCGAGGATCTGGAGGCCATGTCCCGGCTCCTCGAACTCAAGCTGAAAGACTACAACGTCGACGCCGAGGTAGTCGCCGTGTACCCGGGCCCAGTGATCACGCGCTTCGAGGTCCAGCCGGCGCCAGGCGTGAAGGTCAGCCGTATATCGGGGCTGGTGAAGGACCTGGCCCGGTCTCTCGCGGTCATTTCCGTTCGGGTGGTGGAAGTGATTCCCGGCAAGTCGGTCATCGGCATTGAAATTCCCAACGTCGACCGCGAGATCGTCCGGTTGTCGGAGGTACTGAAGTCCAGGGCATACGACAGTTCCCATTCGCCCCTGAGTCTCGCACTGGGTCATGACATTTCGGGTGAGCCGGTGGTCGTGGACCTGCAAAAGATGCCGCACTTACTGGTAGCCGGCACGACGGGTTCCGGCAAGTCCGTGGGCCTCAACGCGATGATCCTCTCGATACTGTTCAAGGCATCGCCCGAAGATGTCCGCCTGATCATGGTCGACCCGAAGATGCTGGAACTCGCGGTCTATGAGGGCATTCCGCACCTGCTCACGCCGGTTGTGACGGACATGAAGGATGCGGCCAACGCACTGCGGTGGAGCGTCGCCGAAATGGAGCGACGTTATCGCCTGATGGCCTCGCTGGGTGTCCGGAACATCGGCGGGTTCAATCGCAAAGTGAAGGATGCAGAAAAAGCCGGCGAACCCATCAAGGATCCCCTCTGGCAGCCCTCGGTGTTCGACGAGGAGGGTGCGGAGGCGCCTGACCTCGAAACACTGCCTTTCATTGTCGTCATCATCGATGAGTTTGCCGACATGATGATGATTGTTGGCAAAAAAGTGGAAGAACTCATTGCCAGGATTGCCCAGAAGGCGCGCGCCATCGGGATCCATCTCATCGTGGCCACGCAGCGTCCGAGCGTGAACGTCATCACGGGCCTGATCAAGGCCAATATCCCGACGCGGATCGCCTTCCAGGTGTCTTCAAAGGTGGATTCCCGCACGATCATGGACCAGGGCGGCGCGGAACAGTTGCTCGGCCACGGCGATATGCTTTACCTGCCGGCCGGCTCTCCGGTTCCGATGCGGGTTCATGGCGCGTTCGTCGATGACGATGAGGTCCACCGTGTTGTCGACAGTTGGAAAGAGCTCGGCGAGCCCAATTATCTCGAGGGCATCCTCGAGTCGCGCACCGACGCGGACATCCTGCCGGGCATGGCGGGCGCGGGTGGCGGCGATGATGAAGGTGACGAGCAGGATCCGCTTTATGACGAGGCCGTGCAGTTTGTCACGGAGAGCCGTCGCGCCTCGATCTCGGCGGTCCAGCGCAAACTGCGGATCGGTTACAATCGCGCGGCGCGTATGATCGAGTCGATGGAGCAGGCGGGAGTCGTCACGCCAATGAACAGCAATGGTTCACGTGAGGTGCTTGCGAATGCGCCACCGGAGTAGTTTCGCCCTTTTCTTGTTGTTGGCGGGACTGTCCGGATTCCTCTATGCCGACGATGCGCCGGTTCGACCGGTGGCGGACCTTGAGGCTCGGCTCGAGGGCGTGCGTTCGCTCGAAGCAGCATTCGAACAGGTAACGACCGACAAGGACGGTCGCGCGGTCCAGCAAAGTGAAGGCCACCTCTGGGTGCAGACCCCCAGCCTGTTCAGGATTGAGACCTCCACGCCGTTTGTGCAGACGCTGGTCTCGGACGGCAAGAGCTTCTGGGCCTATGACCAGGACATCGACCAGGTGGTGATTCGTAACCTCGACGAAGACGTCGAGCAGGTGCCCATCCTGCTACTTGGCGGCGCCAGCCAGCGGATCGAGGACGAATACGACGTCAGCCATTTCGCCGACGAGGACATCGAGCATTTTGTGCTCGTGCCGAAGTCGCCCAGCAGCCTGTTCGAGTCTCTCACACTCGATTTCACCGGGGCGCGGCCCGTCGGGTTGTCGATCAGCGATAGCCTCGGGCAGCGCACGCACATCACGTTGAAAGACGTTGTGACCAACGTGAAGATCGATGATGCCCGCTTCGGGTTCGAGGCGCCCCAGGGAGTGGATGTCATCGACGATCGGATCGACCAGTAGCCGACATGTCGCTCTTTGACGAACCGGCGCGATACCAGCCGCTCGCCGCGCGCATGCGTCCGGCCAACCTCGACGAGTTTGTCGGGCAGGAACATCTCCTCGCCGCCGGCAAGCCGCTGCGCGAAGCGATCGAACACGGCACACTGCATTCGATGATTTTCTGGGGACCACCCGGTGTCGGCAAGACAACGCTGGCGCGAATGATCGCCGCCACCTGCCAGGTACACTTCGAGGCCGTTTCCGCTGTACTCGCCGGTGTGAAGGAGATTCGCGCCGCGGTTGCGAGGGCACAGCAAAACGAAGCCAGCGGCGGCAGCAAGACGCTCCTCTTTGTCGACGAGGTGCACCGGTTCAACAAGGCGCAGCAGGATGCCTTCCTGCCGTATGTCGAAGACGGTACGGTCATCTTCGTAGGCGCGACGACTGAAAACCCGTCGTTTGAACTGAACAATGCGCTGCTTTCCCGGGCGCGAATCTACAAATTGATGTCGCTGTCATCCGAATCGCTGAGACAAGTGATGCGACACGCCCTGGACGACGCAGACCGCGGCCTCGGCGATCGTGCGCTCAAAGTCGATGATGAAACACTCCTGAAGCTGGCGCTGGCGGCAGACGGCGATGCCAGGCGAGCGCTCAACCTGCTCGAAATCGCGAGTGATCTTGCGTCCGGCGATCGCATTGACGATGCGGTGCTCACAGAGGCGCTGGGTGGCGATTATCGCCGCTTCGACAAGGGCGGC
Organism: Pseudomonadales bacterium; assembly: GCA_020443245.1. Lineage (GTDB taxonomy): Bacteria > Pseudomonadota > Gammaproteobacteria > Pseudomonadales > Azotimanducaceae > JANQJA01. The sequence continues at coordinate 6,000 of JAGRIN010000035.1, read as the reverse complement.
GACGTGTTCTATGAACAGATCTCCGCGCTTCACAAAGCGGTTCGGGGTTCCTCTCCGGACGCCGCGCTGTATTGGTTTGCGCGAATGCTGGATGGGGGGTGCGATCCCCTTTACATCGCGAGACGTGTTGTCCGCATGGCAACAGAGGACATCGGCAACGCGGATCCTCGCGCGCTGCAGCTGGCACTCGGCGCCTGGGATGTGCAGGAACGCCTGGGCAGCCCCGAAGGCGAACTCGCGATCGCGCAGGCGGTTGTTTTCTGCGCCACCGCGGCGAAGAGCAATGCCGTCTATACAGCCTATGGCCGCGCCATGGAAGATGTCAGGTCCCACCCGTCGTTCGATGTACCGATGCACTTGCGCAATGCGCCGACGACGATGATGAAAGGCATGGGCTATGGCAAAGAGTACCAATATGCCCACGACTACGCGGACGCATTCGTGCCCGGCGAATCCTATTTCCCCGAGCCACTCAAAGATGCCACATACTACGAACCGGTTCCGCGCGGACTTGAAATCCAGATCGGCGAGAAGCTGAATCGACTGCGTGAGCAGAATCGGCAAAGTGGTTTCCAGCGTTATCCGACAGCCCCCAATCCACTCAACGGGGACACACAAGAAAAGGACAAGCAATGAACGAACTCGTAGCCATCGGCATTGGCGGCGCCCTCGGTGCATTGGCACGTCACGGCGTCTCCCATGCCAGCAACATCCTGTTCGGCACCACTTTTCCGTGGGGCACGCTGATCGTCAACGTCGTTGGCTCATTCGTGATCGGGCTTGCGTTCGTCGTTATGGTCGAACGCGGCGTCTTCGCGGTTGCGCTGCGCCCGGCTGTCATCGTCGGCTTTCTTGGGGCATTTACGACATTCTCGACGTTCTCGCTCCAGACGGTTGCGCTGATCGAAGAGGGCAGGATGCTCGCCGGTCTCACTTATGTGGGCGCGAGCGTCATTGTCTGCATCGTTGCCGCGGCCGCCGGCATCTTCCTCGGCCGCCAGCTCACCTGACCCACACCCGCGCGTTCTGCTAAGATTGCGCCCCCGAAACGACGTGCCAACCGATCGATGCTTGATCCCAGACTCATCAGAAACGAACTCGACGCCGTAGCCGCGAAGCTGAAAAAGAAAGGCTTCGATCTCGACGTTGCCGCGATCAACCGGCTCGAGGAAGAGAGAAAATCCTTGCAGATGGAGACGGAGGCACTACAGGCCGAACGCAATGCAAAGTCGAAGGCCATCGGGCGGGCAAAATCCCGCGGTGAAGACGTGGCGCCGCTGCTGGCCGAAGTCGGTGACCTGGGCGGGCAGCTCGACGCGGCGAAAGAAAAGTTCGAGGCGGTCGCAGCCGCGCTGCACGAAATCCTCATGGCGGTACCGAACATTCCGCATGACGATGTACCGCCAGGTGTTTCCGAGGATGACAACGTCGAGATGCGTCGCTGGGGCGACCCCACCGAATTTTCATTTACGCCGCGCGATCATGTGACCTTGTTTGAGGACAGTGCCTTGCTGGACCTCGAGGCGGCGACCAAGGTATCGGGTTCGCGTTTCGTCGTGCTGCGCGGCCAGCTCGCGCGAATGCATCGTGCACTCACACAGTTCATGCTCGACGTCCATACCACCGAACACGGTTACGAAGAGGTGTACGTTCCGTACATTGTGAACGCCGATTCGCTGATGGGCACGGGCCAGTTGCCGAAGTTCGAGGAAGACCTGTTCAAGCTGGTGGACGACCGCGGCCTTTACCTCATACCGACGGCGGAAGTGCCGGTCACCAACCTCGCGCGTGACGAGATTATTGACGGGGCAAAGTTGCCGATCCGGTATGTGTGCCATTCGCCATGTTTTCGCAGTGAAGCAGGGAGCTATGGCAAGGACACGCGCGGCATGATCCGCCAGCACCAGTTCGAAAAAGTCGAACTGGTACACTTTGTTGCGCCCGGCACGTCGTGGGATGCACATGAAACGCTGACCTCGCATGCCGAGGCGATTCTACAGAAGCTCGGATTGCCCTACCGGGTCGTGAACCTCTGCGGGGGCGATTTGAGCTTTGCCTCGGCGCGGACTTACGACCTGGAAGTGTGGCTGCCGGGTCAAGGCAAGTATCGGGAGATCTCCTCGTGCAGCAATTTCGCGGATTTCCAGGCGCGACGAATGCAGGCGCGCTGGCGCAATCCGGAAACCGGCAAGCCCGAGCTGCTTCATACGCTTAACGGCTCCGGGCTGGCGGTGGGGCGAACCCTGGTCGCCGTGCTCGAGAACTACCAGCAAGAAGACGGCAGCATCCTGGTCCCGCAATCGCTCCAGCCCTATATGAACGGCATAACGCGCATCTCGCCGACGGCGTAAATGGACTACCTGCCTCTCTTTTTCAATCTTGGGGGGCGCCATTGCCTGCTCGTTGGGGGAGGTGAAGTCGCGCTGCGCAAGGCTGAACTGCTCGTGCGCGCGGGCGCGTGCGTGCGGTTGGTGGCGCCGGCGGTCGATCAGGACCTCGCGATGTTGCTCGCGAACGGTCCTCACACAATCGATTCTCGCACTTACCGGCCGGCGGATCTCGACGGCGTTGTGCTCGCGGTCAGCGCGACCGACGACCCGGCTGTCAATGAAGCAGTCTCGCGAGATGCCGCCGCGCGCCAGATTCCGGTGAACGTCGTGGACCAGCCCGATCTCTGCACGGTGATCTTCCCGGCGATCGTCGATCGTTCACCGGTCATTGCAGCCGTGTCCACCGGGGGCGCGTCACCGGTGCTGACGAGACAGCTCCGCGAATTGCTGGAATCGCTGGTCAGCGATGGCGTTGGCAGGCTCGCTGCCTATCTGGGTGAGAGACGACAGGCCCTGAAAAAGACATTCAGCGACGTATCGCAACGCCGACGCCTCACGGAGGCATTTCTCGCGTCACCTGGTGCCAGGGCCGCGGAATCAGGCGATTTTGAGACCGCTGACGCCTACCTGTTTGATGATTCAGGCGATGTGTCCACAGGTGAGGTCTACCTGGTCGGTGCCGGCCCCGGTGATCCTGACCTGCTCACGTTGAAGGCGCTTCAATTGATGCAGAAGGCTGACGTCGTGTTGTATGACAGCCTCGTGTCCCCGGGTGTGCTCGATCGCGTGCGCCGCGATGCGCGCAAACAATACGTGGGAAAAGTAGCAGGCGCGGCCTCCACCGAGCAGGAAAGCATCAATGATCTGCTGGTTCGTCTTGCGCGTTCCGGAGAACGCGTGCTGAGGCTCAAGGGCGGAGATCCTTTTATATTTGGTCGCGGTGGTGAAGAGATCGCAGCGCTGATCACCGAGTCGATTCCCTTTACCGTCGTACCGGGCATCACCGCTGCGAATGGTTGTGCTGCGTACGCCGGGATTCCACTCACGCACCGGGAGCACTCTCAGTCCGTACGGTTCGTGACAGGCCATCCGAAGAACGGTGAGGTACACCTGGAATGGCAGGAATTCGCGCACGCGAACCAGACGATTGTGTTTTACATGGGGCTCGGCGGTCTCGCGAATATCTGCAAGCACCTGATCGAATACGGCCGCGATCCTGACACGCCTGTTGCGATCATCTCGAAGGGAACGACACCTGAACAGAAAGTGGTTACCGGAACCTTGTCGACGATCGTCGACATTGTCGTATCGTCGGAGATCGCCCGCCCCACGCTGACCATCGTCGGTGAAGTCGTCAGCCTGTATCCGGGCGAAAAACTCAGTCGCAATTAGCCGGCTTCGGCAAGCCGGCAATCTTGCTGACCAGTTTGGCGGGCTTCCCGGTAAAAAGTTGCATGAGATAGATGCTGCGCCCCTGGTCTTCGCCGAGTTTCTCACGGACGAGACGCACGAGGACCCGTGTCGCCGGAGAGATGCGATAACGCGCGTAGTAATCCCGAACGATGTGGATCACCGCCCAGTGCGCCTCGGTAAGCTCGATTCCTTCGTTTTCCGCCAGTCGCTCGGCGACCTCGGGACTCCAGTCGGAGAGACGGCGCAGGAACCCTTCCTTGTCGAGTGAGAGCGCGAGTTCAGTCATGACCAGCTGCGAATAGAATTATGCATAGTGCAGAGGTTGACGAATTCGTCGTATCCGATCAACTTCACCGTACTGCGCAGTCGAGCCGAGAGGCCTCGCGCCTTTACGTCGGCCTCGATGGCGTAGATGGGCGCCTCGCAGCGGTCAATGATGTCGAGCGTGGCTGCCACAACGCCGTCCTCGAGCAACACGATCTCATCGCCGCCTGCCAGGAATGCGAGGCAATTGTCGAGCGCGGAACCCGCAAAGGGCGATTTGTTCACGGTATGCAGCATCAAGCGCCCAGGATCACGTCATGTTCATGCAAGAGTCCGGTGACACCTGCATCGTCCAGCGGAACCGTCTCGACCAACAGGTCCTCGGTAGCGAGTCCCCGCGCGGCAAGGTGTCTCGCGCTGACATAGATCGTCTCGACCCCATAGTCCCGGAGGGCCCCGTAGGTCACCGAGTAATCCCGGCTTTCCAGTTGTCCCGCATCCTGGCCCTTCAACACCTGGTAGATGCCGTCTTCAAGCAGGAGCACGGAGCAACTCGCGAATGCACTGCCCATCAGGATGGCATCGAGCGTTTCCTGGCCGAACAGGCTGCCGTGGGGGCCGTGTCGCTGGATGAACAGGATGCGTTTCACGGCTCAGGCGCAGAACGTGATGGTGCGATCGGCATTGAGTGCGCCGTCGATGAGTTGGCCAAGGCCGGAGATGACGAAACCCGGCGCCAGGTTCGCGGCCGGCTTTTCGTAACGGTCTGCTTCGGTCTCGTCCAGCAGGCCACGACGCAGTGACGAGGCAATACAGACGACGAGGTCCAGCGTGTGTTCGCGGGCAAGCGCTTGCCAGGCCGAAGGGATATCGATTTCGTCCTGAGGCGGTGCGGCCAGCGCCGTGCCGTTCAGCACGCCGTCATGATAGAAGAAGACCCGGTAGATTTCGTGCCCTGACGCCAATGCCGCCCTGGCAAAGTGCAGGGCGGACAATGACGACTGGGAAGAGTAGGGTGCCCCGTGGACAACGATCGCGAACTTCACCGCACTTTGTGTAAGTCGTGGACGGCACCGAGAATGCTCAGCAGGCTGACAAACAGGTTGTAGATGCTGAGGTAAAGCGACACGGTCGCCATAATGTAGTTGGTCTCGCCGCCGTGAATGATGTTGCTCGTATCATACAGGATAAAGCCGGACATCAGGATCACGATGGCGGACGAGATGGCCAGGCTGAACCCCGAGACGTGGAAGCCGAAGAAACCACCGACAAACATCAGCAGCATGGCGCCGATCACCACCCACATGCCCGTCATCAAAAAGCCCGCCATAAAGGAAAAGTCCTTCTTGGAAACGAGCGTGTAACCTGAAAGGGACAGGAAGATAACGCCGGTAAGCCCCGCCGCCATCACAACCGTTTGGGCACCACTCGCCGTGGACATGTAATAGGACAGGATCGGGCCCAGCGAAAATCCGAGCAGGCCGGTAAAACCGAACACCAGCAGGATGCCCCAGGCACTATTACGGAACTTGCTGATCGCGAACAGCATCCCGAATGCTACCAGCATGGGCCAGAAGCCCATGTAGGGCGCGTTGACCGCCATTGCCACCGCCGCCATCGCGGCACTGAACAAAAGCGTCATTGACAGCAACATATAGGTGTTGCGGAGCACTTTGTTGGTCGAAACGACGGCGCTTCGACGATCGATTGCGAACTGTGCGTCAGCCATAGGGACCTCGCTGGTTGATGTAAACAAAATTTTACGGGTAGCCGGATCGATTGCAATCTTTATAACGAACGACTACCCAAAACATCCCTGCTAATAGCAGGGGTTCATAAAAAATTGGACAGCCCGGGAAACGAAAAATTCTCGTGCCGATGGACAAAAATCATCCCCGGGTCCCAGAATGCCTAAGAAAAACAAAGGAGAAGAACCATGGGCCGCAGCATCCTGATCATGGCGATCGCGGTATTGGCAAGCACTGCAAGGGCG
>JAGRIN010000368.1 GCA_020443245.1 Pseudomonadales bacterium | reverse complement strand
CGGAACCGCTCCGGACGCGGCTGCGCGCCGGCGACCCGGCAGAGATCAGGATCGACGGCCACGATGAAGTGTATCGCGGCACGATTCGCTGGATCGCTCACGACGCGAGTTTTACGCCTTACTTTGCCCTGACCCAGCATGACCGTAGTCACTTGAGCTACCTCGCGGAAATTGTCATCGAAAACGGCGACAACCTGCCGACCGGCATACCCGTAACGGCCACGTTCCCGAGCCTGTGACATGGCAGAACCTGCAGTCACCACCCATGGCCTGACGCGCCGATTCGGCAACCTGACGGCGGTTGACCATGTCGACCTGACCATTCCGAAAGCGTGCGTGTATGGATTCCTCGGGCCGAACGGCTCCGGAAAGTCCACGACGATCCGGATGTTCTGCGGCCTGCTGAAGCCAACGGAGGGACATGCGGAGGTCCTGGGGCTTCGCGTTCCCGAAGATGCAGAGAAGTTGCGTACGAGAATCGGTTACATGACGCAGCGATTCTCACTCTACGAGGATCTCTCGGTGGTTGAGAACCTCGACTTCCTGGACCGTGTTTACCGATTGCCGCGCAGCTCGCGAAAGTCTCGCATCGACAACCAACTCGAGCGATTTCATCTCGATGATCGTCGTGATCAACTCGCAGGCACGATGAGCGGCGGCCAGAAGCAGCGCCTCGCACTTGCCTGCGCGACATTGCACTCACCTGAACTGCTGTTTCTGGACGAGCCGACCAGTGCGGTCGACCCGGAGAGTCGTCGCGAGTTTTGGGAGTTCCTGTTTGAGATGGTCGACCAGGGCACCACGATTCTGGTCTCGACACACTTCATGGACGAGGCCGAGCGGTGCCATCAACTCGCGATCCTGGACGAGGGGAGGCTGGTCGCCGAAGGTGCGCCGGATACCCTCAAGGACAATCTCGGTGCGACGGTCGTTGAAGTGGCCGGCGACGACTCACGCGCGATACACCGCCGACTGATGACACTGGATGCGGTCTATAGTGCTTCGCAACTGGGGACGCGATTGCACGTACTCGTGGACCCCGGCGTTTCTGCGCCGGAAGAGTTGATCGATGCCGAACTGAAACGTGCGGGACTGCCCGCGACGATTCGTCGCGTCTCGCCGAATCTCGAAGATGTCTTCGTTATGGCAACCCTGGACTAGCCGATGTTCAGCCTCGCTCGCGTTTTTGCTATCGCCCACAAGGAAGTGTTGCACTTGCGACGTGATCGTCTGACCGGTGGGATGATCGCCGGTATTCCGATCATCATGACGCTGCTCTTCGGTTACGCGATCAACCAGGACGTGCGACACCTTCGCGCCGCTTTTCTCGACCTTGCGAACACCTCCGGTTCGCGCGCACTGGTGATGGACGCACAGGCCACGCAAGTGGTCGACATTGTGGCGCGTGCGAAGTCGGACGCGGACATGCTCGCCATGTTGCGTCGAGGCGATATTTCCGTCGGGATTTTCATTCCCCCGGACTTCGAGCGGCGCCTGGCCGACAAGACGGAGCCGGTGGCGCAACTCATGGTGGATGGCGGTGACCCGATCGTTTTGTCGGCTGCGCGGGGCCTCATGGACCTGCGCATCGGGATCGACAAGCGTGACGCGGCGCAGCAGGTTCACACGTTTGCGCTTCGTGCCTTCTACAATCCTGAACGGCGATCGGTTGTGTTTATTGTGCCGGGACTGACGGGCGTCATTCTCACGTTGACGATGGTGCTCTTCACGGCAATTGCGATCGTTCGGGAGCGCGAACGCGGTAACCTTGAACTGCTGATAACAACGCCGGTGCAGAGCCTGGAACTCATGGTGGGCAAGATCCTGCCTTACATCCTCATCGGCTACATTCAGGTATCGATCATCCTGGCGTTGGGCGTGTGGCTCTTCAATGTGCCGGTCAAAGGATCGCTCTGGGACTTCTATCTTGCCGTGGGCTTTTTCGTCACTTCGACGCTCACCCTGGGCCTGATGATCTCAACGTTTGCCGCGAGCCAGTTCCAGGCGTTCCAGATGACCTTCATGACCTTCCTGCCGCAACTATTGCTCTCGGGTTACATGTTCCCGTTCGAGGGGATGCCGAAAGCGGCGCAATGGATTGCCGAGGTGTTTCCGCTGACGCACTTCCTGCGCATCGTTCGCGGCATCATCCTGAGGGGGGCTGAGCTGGGGGAGATGTGGCACCACATGTGGCCACTCGCGGTGTTCTTCGCGGTGATGATGTCGCTTGCCGTGTTGCGGTTCAGGAAGCGACTGGATTGATGAATCGACAAAAGAGAACGTCCGGCGCCGGTGAACAGCGCCGGAGCGTTCTACTGGCCCGCAGCCTTTTTGAAGTAGTCGCAACCGGATTCGCATTGGAGCTGTGCGTGGGTCACGTCTTCAACTTCATCCTCGGATTCGGTGCGATTGGCTTCGACGATCGCCGAGTGGAGCGAAGAACGCTTGAAGTCCGTCGCCGGAATCACCACGGCTGAAGGTTGCTCCACCGTCTCGTGTTGTTGCTCGGCGCGCTCTTCATGTCGAGCCTCTCGACGAGGTGAACCCGCGAGCATTGTGTTACGCCATGTTCTGAGTTTGAGGAAGTACATTAGAGTATCCATCCAAGCAATGAGTCCGCGATTGTGATGAGCACGGCCGCGATGAAGGTCGTACCCATGTCCTCAATTTCAAAGTCATCGAAGAGCTGGTCGGTCAACCACAGCAGGAACGTGTTGATGACCAGCAAGAAAAGCCCCAACGTCAGCACGATCAGCGGAATCGACAGAATCTTGAAGATCGTCCCCAGTGTGATGTTGATCAGCCCATATACGACGGCGACCCCCAGGGCGGTTCCGTAGTCCCGCACATAAATTCCGGGCAGTCGCTCGGCGATGAAGAAAATCACCAGTCCGAGCAGCAACAAATGGAGAATCAGTTCAATCATCGGTTCCTTCCATGAAGTCCATAGAGGTCTTCGATGGCCGAACTGATTCACGATTTGTGACAAGTTAGCAAGTTATTAAATTTAAAAAGAATTAGGATTTTGGCGATGCTGGCCGATGGTGATTTTCGCCAGTTTCATGAAGGTTTTCACCACCAGCTTCCA
>JAGRIN010000367.1 GCA_020443245.1 Pseudomonadales bacterium | reverse complement strand
CTACCCTTCGCCGGCTTACTCGCCGAATTCCGATGGCAACGAAGCGACCTCACCGGTCACTGCCGAGGTGTGGGCGGAACACTCGGTATGGCCACAGGACCCGCAGTTTCCGTTGGCGCTCGCCGGTGGCGTAACCACCCTGCAGATACTGCCTGGGTCCGCGAACCTGATCGGCGGGCGCAGTGTCGTACTGAAGAACGTCTCTTCGCGAACCGTCCAGGGAATGAAGTTTCCCGGCGCGCCCTATGGACTCAAGATGGCGTGTGGTGAGAACCCCAAGCGTGTGTACGGCAGCAAGGGGCGAGCGCCTTCCACCCGGATGGGTAATGTTGCCGGTTACCGCGAGGCCTGGATCAAGGCGGAGGACTATCGCGACAAATGGCAGCGTTATGAAGAAAAACTCGCGAAGTACAACGCCGAAAAAGAACATGAAGACGACAAGGGACCGCCTGACAAGCCAACACGGGACCTTCAGCTGGAAACCCTTGCCGGCGTGCTGGATGGCAGGATCCTGGTGCACAACCACTGTTATCGTGCCGACGAGATGGCGGTCATGATCGATATCAGCCACGAGTTCGGCTATCACATCGCGACGTTCGAACATGCTGTGGAAGCCTACAAGATTGCAGATCTCTTGAAGCAGGAGGGAGTCTGCGCGTCGATGTGGGCAGACTGGGGACGCTTCAAGCTCGAATCGTTCGACGGCATCGAAGAAAACATTGCCCTGGTGGACCATGCCGGCGCTTGCTCGATCGTACATTCTGACTCCGCCACGGGCATACAGCGACTCAACCAGGAAGCCGGCAAGGCGATGGCAGCGGGGCGTCGCATGGGTCTCGATATCCCGGAAGGTCAAGCGATGCGATGGTTGACGCTCAATCCCGCAACGGCCCTTGGGATCGAAAAAGACACTGGATCTATCGAGGCCGGCAAGATGGCCGACCTCGTCCTGTGGGACGGCGATCCGTTCAGCGTCTATACCAAAACTGAACGGGTCTTTATCGATGGCGCACTGGTTTTCGATCGAACAACGGGACTCGCGCCGACGACGGACTTCGAGCTTGGCGAGAGGAGGGTGACGCAATGAGCAAATGGATATTCGGCGCCATGCTGCTGGCCCTCGCCGCCGGCGCCAATGCTGACGTGCTGATCAAAAACGCCCGGGTTGTGACGATGACCGATGACGGTACGATCGACGCGGGCAGCGTGCTCGTCCGCGGAGAGACGATCCGCGCAGTGGGCACGGACGTGGAGGCCGGCAGCACCGACGTGATCGATGCGGCGGGTCAATACGTGACGCCCGGCTTTTTCAATTCGGGCACGCCGATCGGCCTGGGTGACGTGGAGAGCAGTTCGGTGCGCACCGACCAGCGCGTGCGTGGCACTGACCTCGGCGCGGGCTTCCCTGTCGCGCTCGCCTTCGATCGTCGGTCCATCGAAATTCCGATCCAGCGGCTGGAAGGCATCACTCGCGCCATCGTACGCCCGTCTGCAGGCAGCGAGGTCTTTGCCGGCCAGAGCGCAATCATTCGTCTCTCCGGCGATCGTGGATCGATCGTGAACGACAGCAATGCTGTTTTTGTGCTGCTCGGCGAAGATGGCCGCTCGCTGGCGGGTGGGTCGCGCGCCAAGGCGCTGCTTGATGTCATCGATGCGTTGAACGAGACCAAAGAGTATCTCGACAACCGGAGGGCATACGAGAAGCGCAACCTGCGGGAACTGAACCAATCCAAGCTGGATCTCGATGCGCTGGTCCCGGTGGTCAGGGGTGAGAAACCTTTGGCGGTGATCGCCAATCGGGCATCGGACATCGAGACGATTGTCACAAGGCTGAAACCGTTCGACATCAGGCTGATCATTGTCGGAGGCGAAGAAGCGTGGAAGGTTGCCTCACTGCTTGCCGACAATAAGGTGCCGGTTGTCATCAACCCGCTGCGCAACCTGCCGCTCGACTTCGACCGTATGGGCGCGACGTTATCGAACGCCGCACGACTCGAGAAAGCAGGTGTCCTTTATGCCTTTATGACAGAAGAGTTGACGAGCGAGTTTCGTTCCCTCAGCCAGGGCGCCGGAGTTGCGGTTGCCAATGGTTTGGCGTGGGAGAAGGCGCTCGCCGCGATCACCGTGAATCCCGCGCGTATCTGGGGCATTGACGATTCGTACGGCAAACTGGCGCCCGGTATGGATGCAGATCTCGTGGTGTGGGACGGCGATCCGCTGGACGTGACGTCCGCGCCGAAGCGCATCATGATCGCCGGTCGCTGGATCGACCTCACGACGCGCCAGACGCTGCTGCGCGACCGGTACTCGAACCTCGAAGGTGGGGACAAGCCCTTCGGCTATCGCTGAGTCACTTGTGCAGGCGGATCAGTCCCTCCTGCGCAACCGAGGCGATCAACTCTCCTGACGAGGTAAAGATGGTGCCGCGCGAGAAGCCGCGGGCGCCACCGGAGAAAGGACTGTCCTGCGCGTAGAGCAGCCATTCGTCGGTGCGGAAGGGACGATGAAACCACATCGCGTGGTCGAGGCTCGCGACCTGGAATTTCGCGTTGCCCCAACCAATGGCGTGGGGCCTGTAGCTCGTGTCGATCAGCGTCATGTCGGAAGCGTATGCCAGAAGGCACTGGTTGAGCCGGATGTCCTCGGGCATCTTGTCGACGGTCTTGATCCACGTGTGTTGCCACGGTGGCATCGGATCCGGCCGGAACTCGTTCATGGGTTCGACGAATCGCATCTCGATCGGTTGGGGACGCTCGGTCCATTGCATTTCGGGCGGCCGATCCGCTTTGTGGCGTTCCCGCATTTCCGCCATCGTTTCGCATTCCCCGGGCGGTTTGACGCGAGGCATCTCCGTTTGGTGTTCGAGCCCTTCTTCGGCGACCTGGAACGATGCCGACATATTGAAGATGGCGCGACCGCGCTGGATTGCAACAACCCGACGGGTCGTGAAGCTCTTGCCGTCTCGAATTCGGTCCACCTGGTAGAGGATGGGAATCGTGGCATCGCCGGGACGCAGGAAATAGCCGTGCAGGGAGTGTGCGGCCCGAGTGGTATCGTCGACGGTGCGCGAAGCTGCGACCAGCGCCTGTCCGAGCACTTGTCCGCCA
>JAGRIN010000366.1 GCA_020443245.1 Pseudomonadales bacterium | reverse complement strand
TGGGTACGCTCTCGGCTCGGGTGACCGATCCGGACACGGGCGATCTCGTGCCGTTGCCATATGACCAGGAAGAGGTCACGGCGTATGAGATCGGCTACAAGGGCACGCACCTGGACAACACGTTGCAGGTCAACATGTCCCTGTACACCTACGATTACACGGGGTACCAGGACAACGTGACGGTGTATGACGCCGATCGCGCGGCCCAGGTCGAAATCGTCAAGAACGCACCCAAGGCACGTAACTCCGGCTTCGAGGTCGAGGCGACGTGGCTGCCGACCGACGCGTTGACCGTAGGCGGCAACTTCAGTCTGACGAAGACCGAGTATACGGAGGACTACTTCATTGCGGTCTCCGACGATCCGGCGCATCCGGCGTCGCTGTTCGGCAGTTCGGCAACGAATCCCGACCTGTTCATCAAGAACGCGAAGGGGAGCCAGCTGAAGAAGATCCCCGAGAAGAAGGCGACGATCTGGGCGCAATACCTGATCGAAACCGGATTCGGCAACGTCACGTTGGGTGGTACTTACGCCTACACGGGTGACTACTACGATGAAGGTTACGAGCGCGAACTCGACCGTGTACCGTCCCAGGGACGCCTCGACCTGACGGTAACGTGGGAAGATGTCGCCCGCGACTGGCGCATCCAGGCGTTCGCTCGCAACGTGACGGATGAAGACAACCTTCGTGACGTGACGACCGGAACGGAAGCCTCCAACTGGCGCATGAGCGGTGCGATCCTGCAGCCGCGCTATGTGGGCTTCAATGTTACCCGCACTTTCGGGCCACATTGACAGGCTCCACTGACGACCACAAAAGCGGTCCTTCGGGGCCGCTTTTTTTTGCCTCGCACTTGTCGGATGGCCTGGACCTGTGTTGGTCAAATTGCCCAACTCCGGGCCTGATGCGCCACACAGTCTATTGGCGGTGTATGCCAAGTCTTTGAAAGTCAAAGACTTCCCGGGTTGGTACCAACTTTGCAACGGATCCCTGCAACAGTGCGCCATCGCGCGCCATGATGAGGAGGAACTATGGCAAACGACTTTCGTGACTCGGTAACGTCAGTGGACACCTGGATTCGCGGCCTGTTCATGTTGCTTTTCGCGATCATATTTTCGGTTGCGAAGGTCGTGATGGGCTGCGTCATCTTCATCCAGTTCTTGTTCAAACTGTTCGCCGGAGACCCCAACGACAGGTTGATGGAGTTCGGCGACGATCTCTCGGTGTTTATGTTCCAGATCTTGCAGTTCCAGACCTTCAATACCGAAATGAAGCCCTTCCCGTTTGCGCCGTGGCCGGAAGGAGACGCCGCCGGGCTGGACGACGGCGAAGTCATCGACCAGGTCAGCGAAGCAGAGGACACCGGGCCGGCGAGTGCCGCGGATCAACGTGGTGATGGACCGGAAGAAGACGGGCCTGACGCAGACCCGCGGATGTAGCCGTGGCGCCCTCGGCGCGAGGTCAGGCGACCTCGCGCTTGGCGTCGTTGAGGCGCTGCTCGAGTCGTTCGAGTTCCGTGCGGAACTCTGCCGGCAGGCGGTCGCCAAACCGGTCGTAGTAAGCGCTGATAAGCGGAATTTCCGCGAGCCAGCCATCGATCTCGACACGCAACAGCTCAGCCTTTTGCTCGTCTGAGAGACTGAGGCCGTCGAAGTCGATTGCGTCCATCGTCGGCAGGTTGCCGATCGGCGTCTCGATCGCCTCTGCGGTACCGTCACAGCGTTCGAATATCCACTTCAGTACGCGGCTGTTCTCGCCGAATCCGGGCCAGATAAACTTGCCGTCGTCGTTCTTGCGGAACCAGTTGACGTAGAAGATTTTCGGTAACTGCACGCCGTCACGTTTGCCGGTACGCAGCCAGTGACTCCAGTAGTCAGCCATGTTGTAGCCACAGAACGGCAGCATGGCCATCGGGTCGCGACGCAGCTCACCGATCTTGCCGGCTGCTGCCGCGGTCTTCTCGGAACTGACGATCGAACCGAAGAAGGTGCCCTGATTCCAGTCCCGGGCCTCGTTGACGAGCGGGACAACGCTCGCCCTTCTGCCGCCGAACAGGATGGCACTGATCGGGACACCTGCGAGGTCTTCCCATTCGTCCGCGATCGCCGGGCACTGTGCCGCCGAGACGGTAAACCGCGCATTGGGGTGGGCGGCAGGTGTCTTGTTATTGGGTGTCCAGTCGTTTCCGCGCCAATCGACAAGGTGTTCCGGCGGCTCCTTGGTCATGCCTTCCCACCACACATCGCCGTCGTCAGTTTCTGCCACGTTGGTGAAGATGCAGTTCTCGGTCAGGCTGAGCATGGCGTTCGCGTTGGAGTCCATGCCGGTACCCGGCGCGACACCGAAGAAGCCGGCTTCCGGGTTGATCGCACGTAGCGTTCCGTCGGGGCCGAACTTCATCCAGCAGATGTCGTCGCCGACAGTTTCGACTTTCCAGCCCGGAACAGTCGGGATGAGCATGGCGAGGTTGGTCTTGCCGCAGGCACTCGGGAACGCGCCCGCGACGTACTTCGATTCTCCCTCGGGATTCGTGAGCTTCAGGATCAGCATGTGTTCGGCGAGCCAGCCCTCGTCGCGCGCCATGACCGAGGCGATGCGCAGCGCGAAGCACTTCTTGCCCAGCAGGGCGTTGCCGCCATAGCCGGAACCGAACGACCAGATTTCGCGTGTCGTCGGGAAGTGGGCGATGTAGAGGTTGTCCGGATTGCATGGCCAGGTGACATCCGCTTCACCGGGCTCGAGCGGGCAGCCCACCGAATGAACGCACGGCACGAACTCGCCGTCTTCGCCCAACTCGTCCAACACAGCCTGGCCGACCCGGGTCATGATGTGCATGTTCGTCACGACGTAGGGTGAGTCGGAAAGTTCGACGCCGATGTGGGCGATTGGAGAACCCACGGGGCCCATTGAAAACGGAATGACATACATCGTGCGGCCGCGCATGCAGCCCTTGAACAGGCTGGTGAGTGTTTCGCGCATCTCTGCCGGCGCTACCCAGTTGTTGGTCGGTCCGGCATCCACTTTTTCTTCACTGCAGATAAAGGTGCGTGACTCGACGCGCGCGACGTCCGCAGGATCTGAACGGACAAGATAGCTGTTGGGGCGGATGTCAG
>JAGRIN010000365.1 GCA_020443245.1 Pseudomonadales bacterium | reverse complement strand
CACCTAACATGCACGCAAAGGCGCCGCGCCCCGTGTCGAGGGTGTCGGTCACTTCACCGCCCTCTTTCACCCGGACCACGCAGTTGCCAAGCGGGTCCGCCGACCACACCGCACCTTCGGCATCGAGGCAAATGCCATCCGGCAAATGCGGGGCAATATCCGCCCATACCCGACGGTTCGACAGCGTTCCGTCCGGCGCAATGTCGAAGGCCGTGAGCTGGCGCGCCATGGTTTCACCAATGATCAGCGTCTGGCCGTCCGGCGTAATGACGGCGCCATTCGGGAACTGCAGGTCCTTCGCGGCAACGCTGACGGTGCCGTCCGGGTCAACACGGGCAAGGTCCGCAGCGCACGGCTCCCCACCGCCGTGCAAGTCGAAGCCGAAGTTGCCGACGTAGGCGCGACCGGCCGCATCCACAACCATGTCGTTGCAATGCCAGGTCGCGATACCCGAGAGGTCCGCGTGAACCACAAGCGTGCCGTCCTGTTCGCGACGCAGCAGCTTGCGGTCGATCATCGAGACGATGAGCATCCGGCCGTCCGGCAACCAGCCCAGCCCCGATGGTTGGTTCGCCACCTCGGCGATGGTCTCGAGATTGCCTGACTCGTCCACGGCGAGGACGCGGTGCGAATAGAAATCAGAGAAGTAGAGGCGGCCGTCATGCCATCGCGGGGCTTCGGTAAAGGTCAGGTTGGTGGCGAGGGATTTCATCGGGGTGTTCTCCTTGGAATGCGGATTTGGTGCTTCTTTTTCTTGACGGCTTCTGTAGCCATCCATGGCGCGGCGCTGCACTTCGTACTGGCCCCCGGCCACTGAGTCAACGTTCGGCCGCGGAGGGCCTCACTTCAGTGGCGCTGCACTTCGTCGCTGCCACCGGCCGCTGAATCCACGTTCGGCCCCAGAGAGCCTCACTTCAGCGGCGCTGATCGCCTCCGGCGATCAGCCCATGAGATTCCGCCAGGAGTCCAGGTCGGGAATACGCATATAAACGTTGGTGCGACGTATTTCATCCATCGTCGCGTTCGGCACTTCGGCGTAGTTGTGGCCAGGCAGCAGCAGCGTGTCGTCCGGCAACCCCGACAGCTTTCGCAGCGAGTGGTACATGTCTTCGGAGTTGGAGCCCGGCAGGTCGACACGACCGCAGCCGTTGATAAACAACGTGTCGCCGGA
The DNA here is from genome assembly GCA_020443245.1 of Pseudomonadales bacterium. Classification (GTDB taxonomy): domain Bacteria; phylum Pseudomonadota; class Gammaproteobacteria; order Pseudomonadales; family Azotimanducaceae; genus JANQJA01. The sequence goes on along the minus strand of JAGRIN010000365.1, from coordinate 1,957 downwards.
TACCAACGTCTTTTTGATCCGGAAACACTGCGAGCCGGGTGTGTGGCCCGGCGTATGCAGGAACTCGATCTCGACATCACCGACTTTCAGGGTGTCGCCCGATTCGACCTTTACGATGTCGGAATCCGAAATACCCGTTACCTTCACGACACCCGCCGCCTCGAGCTTGTGTGCGTAAACGGGCACTGGCGACTTGCCGATAAGTTCCGCAACGCCTTCAACAGCATTGTGGCCGAAGGAGCCGCCACAGTGGTCGGGATGGTAGTGTGTCACGAGCGCACCCTTCAGCGTGTAGCCCTGGGCCTCGATCCGTTCGATCAAGGCATTGATGTCCCATGCCGGGTCGATGATGACGACCTCGCGCGTGGATTTGTCTCCCACGACATAGGTGAAGTTCTCCATCGGGCCGATCTGCAACTGTTCAATGATCAGGTCGCTCTCGTCAGACATGGGTACTCCTTGTAATAACCGGACTCAATGAAAGTGTTCGGCAGACGCGTGTTCGATGAGTTCCGCATAGGACTCGGGATAGGGCGCAGCTTCGAACGCGCCTACTTCGATATCGGGAAAAATCTCGTCGTATCGCATGACCTGGTGTTGGTTGACGCGCCGGAAGATGTGGCTGCGGTTCAGCTCTTTCGGACCACTGATGCCGGCCGACGAAAGCAGGTCGACCAGCGCATGAACCGTCTCCTTGTGGAACCGGTGCACGCGCTTGTACTTGTCTTCGACCACGAGGCCACGGGCCAGTTGCGGGTCCTGCGTTGCGACGCCGGTCGGGCAACGGTTCGTGTGACAGACGAGCGACTGCACGCACCCGAGTGCGAGCATCATGCCGCGCGCGCTGTTACACATATCGGCACCCAGCGCGAGGTTCTTCGCCATGTGAAAACTGGTGATGATCTTGCCGGCGGCAATGACACGAATATCGTCACGCAGCGAGTAACCTCGCAGGCAATCGTCCACAAACGCCAGCGCCTCGCGCAGCGGCATGCCGACAGAATTGCTGTATTCGAGCGGCGCGGCGCCGGTACCGCCTTCTCCGCCATCCACCGTGATGAAGTCCGGCCTGATGCCGGTCTGCTTCATCGCCTTGCAGATGCCGATAAATTCACTGCGACGCCCGATGCACAGCTTGAATCCCACTGGTTTGCCGCCGGAGAGTTCACGCAGCTTCTGGATAAATTCGAGCAACCCGACCGGTGTGCTGAACTCCGGATGCGTCGACGGCGAGATGACATCGGTCCCGGCTTCAACCACACGGATGCGCGCGATTTCGGGCGTGTTCTTGCTGGCCGGCAAAATGCCGCCGTGACCCGGTTTGGCGCCCTGGCTCAGCTTGAGTTCGATCATCCGGACCGAGTCGTGGCTCGCTTTCTCTTCAAAGAGGGAAGGTTCGAACCTTCCTTCCCTGGTGCGACAGCCGAAATAGCCGGTACCAACCTGCCAGACCACGTCGCCGCCATGCTCGAGGTGATACGGAGACAGCCCTCCCTCACCCGTATTGTGGAAGAAGTTGCCTTCTTTCGCACCGAGGTTGAGCGCACGAATCGCTGCATTGCTGAGTGCACCGAAACTCATCGCCGAGATGTTGAGGATGCTGGCCGAGTAAGGGTGCTTGCACTCATCGCCGCCGACAAGCACACGCGGGTCGGACGAGATTTCTTCAACGTTGGTCGCCGACAGCGAATGGCCCAGCCACTCGTAGCCGTCGTGATAGGTGTCGACTTTTGTGCCATAGGGATTGGTATCGATATCGCCTTTCGCACGCTGGTAGACAATCGAGCGGAACATGCGATTGATCGGCGCTCCGTCCGTTTCGGACTCGATGAAGTATTGCCGAACAAAAGGGCGCAGCAGCTCGGCGAGCCATCGCCCTCGCCCAATCAGCGGGTAGTTGCGCCTGAGAGAATGCTCCGACTGCGCACTGTCGAAAATCGCCACCAGCCACAATGGG
>JAGRIN010000364.1 GCA_020443245.1 Pseudomonadales bacterium | reverse complement strand
ACTTCCAGTCTATGAACGGTCATTGTTGTTGTTCCTGCAATCCTTGCGGTGGGGAGTCGATTAGACACGAGTCCTGTTGCGCAGGATGTGAACAGAATCACAAAGAAGACAAGAGATTGTATGGAAGAGACCCGATTCGTGACGCAGTTCACATCCCGGTGCTTTTCGGCTCAGAAGGGGTCGTGCTGTCGCATCAATCCTTCCTGCATGGTCTCGGCGATGAGTTCGCCGCGTGTCGTATAGAACAGGCCACGGTTGAAGCCGCGTGAACCGGCGGCGGCCGTCGTTTGCTTGATGTAGAGGATCCAGTCGTTCGGGTCGAACTGCCGGTGAAACCACAAGGCGTGGTCGAGGCTGGCCATCTGGACGCGATCGCGTTTCACGGTGTCGCGATGCGGGATCATGGAGGTGGAGACGAGGCCCATGTCAGAGGCGTAGGCGAGCAGGTACTGGCCCACTCGGGAGGCCTCGGGCACTGGCGCCCGGAATCGCAGCCAGATCGGGTTGGACACGTTGTCGGTGCGCCTTTCGGGATCCTGCCAGGCCGAGCGCATTTCGAACGGTCGATCCCGTGTCATCCAGCCGGAAAACAGCGTCGAACCGGGATGCTGTGCCGCGTAGTCCACATCGTCGATGAGTTCGTCAGGCCCGGGGATGTCCGGCATCGGCTGTGTGTGGTGCAGGCCGTCCTCCGGTAACTGGAAGGACGCATCCATGCTGAAGATGGCTTCGCCCCGCTGGATCGCGACGATACGGCGTGTGGTGAAACTCCTGCCGTCGCGGATCCGCTCGACCTGGTAGACGACCGGTACGGTGCGATTGCCGGGACGCAGAAAGTAGGCATGCAGCGAATGACACGGCCTGTCAGGCGTAACGGTAAGGCTGGCGGCGGCGAGTGATTGGCCGAGCACCTGGCCCCCAAACAGTCGTCCGCCACCGCGCTGTTCGTTGCGCCCCCGGAAAAGGTTTTCCTCGATTGTCTCGAGATTCAATATATCGAGCAGTTCGGCCGCGCCGCCCGCGTCGCGTTCGTTCATCCTGATGTCGTGGGGTCTCGCTGGAAGGCCGCAGTGTACCAGCATCCCTTGCTTTCTGTGCGCCAGATGTTAGATTGGCGCATCTCGCCCGGTACCCAACCGGACGAACATTCCCCCTTTCCCTGATTATCTGGCTGCAACGTCCATGAAAATCGCCATTCTGTCACGCAATCGCCAGCTCTACTCAACGAGGAGACTGATCGAGGCGGCCGAGGCTCGCGGTCATGAAGTGAGAGTGCTCGATGTGTTGCGATGCTACATGAACATCACTTCACACAGGCCGTCGATCCATTATCGCGGCGAGGAACTGGAAACCTTCGACGTGGTCATTCCGCGTATCGGGGCATCGGTGACCTTTTACGGAACGTCGGTGCTTCGGCAGTTCGAGATGATGGGCACCTTTCCGCTCAACGAATCCGTTGCGATCGCCCGCTCACGCGACAAGCTTCGCGCTCTCCAGCTGCTTTCAAGGCGAGGCATCGGGTTGCCGGTCACAGGCTTTGCAAACAAACCTGACGACATCCAGGACCTGATCAAGATGGTGGGCGGTGCGCCATTGGTCATCAAGCTGTTGCAGGGCACCCAGGGCATCGGCGTGGTCCTTGCTGAAACGCGAAAGGCGGCGGAAAGCGTGATCGAATCGTTCCTCGGCCTGAACGCCAGTGTGCTGGTACAGGAATACATAAAAGAAGCCGGTGGCGCGGACATCCGGTGCTTTGTGATCGGCGATCGCGTCGTCGCGTCCATGAAGCGCCAGGCGCGCGAAGGCGAATTTCGCTCCAACATCCACCGCGGTGGCTCGGCAAGCCTCATCAAGATCACGCCGGAAGAACGGTCAACGGCAGTTCGCGCTGCACAAACGATGGGGCTCAATGTCTGCGGCGTCGACATCCTCCGTTCGAACCATGGCCCTGTCGTCATGGAGGTCAATTCCTCTCCCGGCCTCGAGGGCATCGAGACGGTGACCAGCAAGGACGTATCCGGGCAGATCATCACCTGGCTCGAGAAACACCATAAATACGGCAAGACCCGAACCAAGGGCACCGGCTGAGTACCACGCCAGAACCTACGAGACGCAAACCTTGATGACGCCGTCCTCGACCCGTACAGGATAGACGCGCACGGGCTCGAACGCGGGTCCGGCTTCGACGCTGCCGTCTTCGAGGCGAAATTCCGCGCCGTGGTAAGGGCAAGTGATGCATCCGTTTTTCATGCTGCCGCCTTCGAGCGCAAATTCCGCGTGTGAGCAGTAGTACGCGATGGCATAGAAGAGTCCCTGATGGCGACAAACAAGCAGTTCGGTGCCGTCCAGTTCCACGTACATCTGGCCGCCTTCCTTGATCTCGTCGGTCGCAGCGACCACGTAGAATCCCTCGCTCATCAGTTCGCGTCCACCAGGCAAAGCGGCTATCCTGAACACTGCGTGCCGCGGTATCAAGCCCCTTTGGCGACAGGGGTTTCTTGCAGCAGGAGGTGACAGGATGAGTGCGAAGAAGTGGGTGGGCTTTCCCGTCAAGGAAGGCAACATCTCTCGGCAGGCCCACGCGGACCTGCCTGAAGGAACTTTCGAGCGCGAACTCGGCCGTGAGGGCTTTTTCGGCCCCGTTACACAGATGCATCACAAGCATGCGCCCACGGGTTGGGTTGACTGGGAAGGTCCGCTTCGGCCCCATGCTTTCGACCTGAACAGGCTGTTTGCCGACGTCGAGTCCCCGTTCGATGCGATGACGGTGCTCGAAAACGCCGACTGCGAAATCAAGGTGTGGTCGCTCTCGAAGGATATGCCGGACCTCGCGCGCAACAGTGACGGAGACCAACTCCTGTTTGTTCACGAAGGAAGCGGCGAATTCTTCTGCGACTACGGCCACATTTCAGTCAGTGAAGGTGACTACGTTGTCATACCGCGTGGCACGGCGTGGCGGATCGAAGTGCAGGACCGTTTGCGGGTCTACGACATCCAGAACACGGACGGCGCCTACATGTTGCCCGATCGTGGGCTGCTCGGACCCAATGCGCTATTTGATCCGGCGACACTCCAGCACCCAAGAATTGACGATGCGTTTGTCCGGCAACAGACCGAGGATCGTTGGCGTATCCGGGTCAAGCGTGCAGGGCAGGTGAGTACGGTCACCTATCCGTTCAATCCCCTCGAT
>JAGRIN010000363.1 GCA_020443245.1 Pseudomonadales bacterium | reverse complement strand
ACAAGGGCGTTCACGTTGTGGCTGTCGATCATACCGATAAACTGGCAGCGCTGACTTCGCTCGGCGTCGACGAGGTGATCGACTACACCACGTCGGACTTTACGGAACGCGAAGCAGCCTATGATGTTGTCGTGGACGGGGTAGGGAAGAGCGACTACCGACGAACTCTCGATGCGATTGTCCCCGGCGGCTACTATGTCATGGGCAATGCGCCGCTCGGTTCGATGGTCAGGCGGTTCATTCCGATGATGTCGCGCGGTCGACGGCCGCGGATCGCGCTCGCCGGTTATCGTCTGGAGGACCTTGAGCGACTTGCACAACTTGCGACCGAGGGCAGGCTGAAGCCTGTCATCGACAAGACATACCCGCTTTCGGAAGTCGTGGCTGCCCACCGTTATGTGGAGTCCGGGAAGAAGATCGGGAATGTCGTGCTGACCATGGGAGAGCGGTGATGACAACACTGGACTGTCGGTATGGCATTCCCGAATCCACGCAACGCAGGCACCGTCTTTGGGACCCGCTCTTGATTGTGCTGGTGCTGGTGCTGGTGCTCCTGCTGTTGCCGATTACCTCCCTGGCTGAAGAACCTGGAAGAGCCGCTATGAAAATTGATATTGAGAGACTGCCTGTAAACCCCATTATCGGGCCTGACTCCTCGCCTTCGATCGGTACCAACATCAATGGTCCCTCGGTTATCGAGGTCCCCGAGTGGGTAACGAATCGGCTTGGGCGCTACTATCTTTACTTTTCACATCACAAGGGACGAAGTATCAGGCTGGCATACGCCGACGATATCCGCGGTCCCTGGCGTGTCTATGAGCCGGGCGCGCTGGCGCTGGAGAACTCCGGCTTTCCGACAAGCGTCGATGAAATCACTGTGTCGCCCGAGTTCGTAAAGCGTGTAACAGCGATGGGGAGGTCACCGGAAGAGTTTGTCTACGCGCACGTGGCGTCACCGGAGGCCGTGGTTGTGCCGTCTGAAAAGCAGGTGCGCCTGTATTATCACGGTATGCTCGAGAATGGCACGCAAGCGACGCGCGTTGCGGTGTCGAGCGATGGCCTGCACTTCACCGCGCGCCCTGAAGTACTTGCAAGGCCCTACTTGCGCGTCTTCTCCTGGCAAGGGAAGTACTACGGTATGGCGATGCCAGGTGTGTTCTACCGATCGGACGATGGCCTCTCCGGTTTTACCGAGGGCCCGACACTGTTCGATGAGAACATGCGCCATGCGGCGTTCCTGCTGCGAGGATCGACGCTCTTCGTCTTCTGGACGCGGGTGGGTGACAAGCCTGAGCAGATATTGGTGTCGACGATCGATATCGAGGGCGACTGGATGTCCTGGCGCGCGAGTGCCCCGGTCAGCGTGCTGGCCCCTGAACGGGAATGGGAAGGTGCGAGGATAACGGCGGAGCCTTCGGTGCGTGGCGCGATCGAAGTCCCCGCCAACCAGTTACGGGACCCAGAGATCTTCGAGGAAGGTGGCAATACGTGGTTGTTCTACTCCGTCGCCGGTGAATCCGGCATCGCGGTCGCGCGGATTGCGTTGCACTAGGCGTCCGAATTCTGAAGCCAGGCGCCACCCGCCGCCGTAGTCTCGATGTTCAGTTGTCCTGCGAGTCCTGCCGTTCGGTGGATCGAGATCGCCTGCATTTCGCTGGAGCTCATCATTTCCATCATGGCCTGGCGTGACGGATACATCGCGATGGCTACCTCATCCCAGAGATCCTCGACTTCGCCCAGCATGAGACGTACCACGTCGCCGACAAACATCGGTCCGCCGCCGAATGTTGGGAGAAGTTTCGAAACCTCTTCGCCGTAGAGGGCATAGGCCTCCCTCCCGGTAAGGCTGGTTGCGCGGCCGTCCGGGTATTCGGCTTTCTCCTTGAACTTCAGCAGGTTCACCATATAGACAGGTCCGCCTGGACCGGGTTCGAAGAAGCCCTTGATCTGCTCCTCGCTGGGCATGACTCGATTTTCGACTTTCATGGTGCGTTCTCCCCGGAACCTGTTTCCGTCAGTTTCAGTTTGGCCAGTAGATGTAGTCGTCACCCGGTTCGTACGCTTCGGCGCCGGTCTTGTCTATCAATTGCGGGGCATCGATGACCGATGGCCACAGCGGCGCTACCATTTCAGCGTTGTGTGCATCGAGCAGCGCCTCGAGTTCGGATACTTTCGCGGGCATCGCTTGCGCGACGTTGTGCTGTTCTGTTGGGTCGCTCGCGAGGTCAAAGAGCCAGCGTTTGTCCGGGCGCGCGGCGCGTATGAGCTTGTAGCCTTCATGCAGGACAGTCTGTTGATGTCCTTCGCGCCAGAACAGCGTGTCGTGGGGCAGGGTGGTCACTTCGCCGCGGATGAACGGCAACAGGTCCACGCCGTCCAGTGTGCGATCGTTTGGCACGCTGGCGCCGGCCGCAGCAGCGAATGTCTGGTAGAGGTCGACATGGTCGATGGGCGCGGTGACTTCGGTCCCGGGCTTGATACGTGCCGGCCACCGCGCCATGAAAGGAACGTGGGTGCCGCCTTCGAAGTGAGTGAGCTTCCAGCCACGATACGGCTTGTTGATGTCCGGCAGGCCGATATAGCCGGCACCGCCGTTGTCGCTCGTGAAGACGACAAGCGTGTTCTCCCGCAGCCCGTTTTCATCGAGCGCGGCGAGTACGCGACCGACGCCGCGGTCCAGCGCCCTGATCATGGCGGAGTAGACTCGAAGTGTATGGTCAGGGACCTCGGGAAACGCATCGTAATCCGACTTTGTTGCCTGCAGCGGGTTGTGGATTCCCCAATGCGCCAGGTACAGGAAGAAGGGTCTGTTCCGGTTCGATTCGATCACCTTGACGGCTTCGTCAGTGTAGTAGTCGGTGAGATACCCGCCAGGCTTGAACGGCTCGCCACCGTTAAACTGTGCGCGATATCGGCCGGTTGCCCACACCATTCGATCGACCATGTCGTTCTCGCGCTTGGCGTTGATCCCGTTGCGGTCGTCTTCAGGCAGATACAAAGTCCCGGCCATATAGAGGCTGTCGTCGAAGCCCTGGTCTTCCGGGCGCATGCCGTGGGTTGCGCCCAGGTGCCACTTGCCGATGTGCGCCGTGCGGTAGCCGGCGTTGTGCAGCAGGAAGGGGAAGTTGTCCCACAGCCGGAAGCGGCCGTCGTCGAAGGGGTTGGCGATCGGCTCGGGGAAGACGTTGGGATGGCCGGCCCACTCGGTGTGC
>JAGRIN010000362.1 GCA_020443245.1 Pseudomonadales bacterium | reverse complement strand
TCGCCGTTCACATGGAAGATCGGTGCCTGCACCATCTTCGCGACCTCGATGCAGTGGTGCGTCGAACGTGCATCCTGCGGATTGCTGATCGTATAACCGATCTGGTTGTTCACGATGATGTGGATCGACCCGCCGGTATAAAAGCCGCGCGTCTGCGACATCTGGAAGGTCTCCATCACCACGCCCTGGCCCGCAAACGCGGCATCGCCGTGGACGTTGATGGCCAGCACTTTCTTGCCCACCGTATCCTGGCGGCGATCCTGTCGCGCTCGCACAGAGCCCACGATCACAGGTGCGCCGATCTCCAGGTGCGACGGGTTAAAGCCGAGCGCCAGGTGCATCTCGCCGCCGGGTGTCATCAGGTTCGACGAGTAACCCTGGTGGTATTTCACATCGCCGGAACCAAACCCCGGTGTGTATCGCCCCTCGAACTCGCTGAAGAGATCGGCGGGCTGTTTGCCCATGAGGTTTACAAGGACATTGATGCGTCCGCGGTGTGCCATGCCGATTACGGTTTCCACCACCCCGGCGCTACCGGCGCGGTGAATCAGTTCGGCGAGGCAAGGAATGAGGCACTCACCGCCTTCGAGACCGAATCGCTTGGTACCCGGATACTTCGTGCCCAGGTATTTTTCGAGCCCCTCAGCGGCAATCAGGCGGTCCAGCAGGCGGCGTTTGACGCCATGGCTGTAGGACGGCCGGGAGCGCGCACTTTCCATGCGCTGCTGCACCCAGTTCTGCTCCGTCTCATCGGAGATGTGCATGTATTCGGCGCCGATCGAGCCACAGTAGGTGCGCTCAAGGACATCAATGATCTCGCGGAGCGTCGCTTCCTTGTCACCATAGAACAACGTGCCGGTCTGGAACTTGGTGTCGAGGTCTGCTGCGGACAGCCGGTGGTATTCGAGTTCGAGGACCGGGACACCACTCTCGCCCGCGAGGTCCAGCGGGTCGAGATGGGCTTTAAGGTGCCCGCGCCGACGGTACGATGAGATGAGTTCGCCGACAGCGAACTGCTTGCGTTCATGATCCGAGGAGATCGAAGACGCTGAAACCGGCGTCACACGCGCCTGGTTCTTCGCAATCAGCAGGAAGTGGTTCTTGACGGTCTCGTGCGAGATGTCCGGTGAACTGTTGCCTTCGACCACAGGCAGGGTGTCGAAATAGCTGCGCCACTCGTCAGGGACGCTATTCGGATCTTCCAGGTATTGTTCGTACAGGTCTTCGACATAGGAGGCATTGCCCCCTGAAATGTGGCCGGAACGCCACATTTGCTCCATTTTACTCTCAAGCATCGCTACCACGGCTCCTCGTGAGGGAACGCAGACGGCGCAGCCCGCCCGGGCCGCGCCAAAACGGGATTCTACAGGTAATCAATCTGCGCATTCCACCTAACGCCCGTGCGAGAGGCGAACCGAGACGCCCGTCAGACCGCGCGCTTGAGCAGCATGTTGCGAATATGACCGATCGCTCGTGTCGGGTTCAGGCCCTTCGGACACACCGACACGCAGTTCATGATGCCGCGGCACCGGAACACGCTGAACGGATCCTCCAGGTCGGCTAGACGCTCTTCGGTCGCCGTGTCACGAGAATCCGCAAGGAACCGATAAGCCTGCAGGAGACCTGCGGGGCCGATGAACTTGTCAGGGTTCCACCAGAAGGATGGGCAGGACGTCGAACAGCAGGCGCACAGGATGCACTCATACAGGCCATCCAGCTTCTCGCGATCTTCCGGCGACTGCAGCCGCTCCTGTGACGGCGGTTCTTCGTCGTTGATGAGGTACGGCTTGATCTTGCGGTAGTTGTCGTAAAACTGCTCCATGTCGACAACCAGGTCGCGGATCACCGGCAGGCCGGGCAAAGGCCTGATCGCGAGCTTGCCGCCTTTTACCACGTCGGAAAGGTGAGTGATGCAGGCGAGGCCGTTCTTGCCGTTCATCTGGACACCGTCGGAGCCGCAAACGCCCTCTCGACAGGAACGCCGGTACGCGATGGACGGGTCCTTCTCTTTCAGCATCTCGAGTACATCGAGCACGAACACGTCACGCCCACCGGGGATCTCGAGCGTGAAATCCTGCATGTAAGGTTCGGAGTCTTTCTCCGGGTCGTATCGATAAACGCTGACTTGCATTTAGTAGACTCGCTCTTTGGGTTCAAATATGCCGGCCGGCAGGTTCGGGTCGGTCTCGACAATGCTGGGCGCGCGGTTCACATCGCGCTTGCCCAGCGCCTTGGTCTTCGGATCGTACAGTGAGTGACACAGCCAGTTGGCGTCATCGCGCTCCTGGTAATCGTCGCGAGCATGAGCGCCGCGACTTTCCTTTCGCGCTTCCGCGGCAATTGCGGTGGCTTCGGCAACCTCGAGCAAGTTGTCCAGTTCGAGCGCCTCGAGCCGCGCCGTGTTGAATGCACTGCTCTTGTCGGAGAGGCTCGCCTTGGCGATGCGCTCACGCAGGGCTGCCAGCTTCTCGATGCCTTCCTGCATCGGGCCTTCCTTGCGGAACACACCGAAATTGAGTTGCATGAGCGACTGGAGTTCTTTTTTGAGTTCGGCGACGCCTTCACCGCCTGCTGGCGAATCGTTCCAGCGATTCAGGCGGCTCATCGCCGCGTCGATGTCGCTTTCGGATGCGGCCTTGTTGGTGACGCCGCTGGCGAGTTCCTCGGTGATATGCAGGCCCGCCGAGCGGCCGAATACCACGAGGTCGAGCAGCGAGTTACCGCCGAGGCGGTTCGCGCCGTGAACGGAAACGCACGCCACTTCACCCACCGCATACAGCCCGGGGATGATCTCGTCCTGCCCGCTCGCGTTCTGCTTGATCGCCTGGCCGTGAATATTGGTCGGTACGCCGCCCATCATATAGTGGCAGGTCGGCACGACCGGAATCGGCTCCTTGACCGGGTCGACGTGCGCAAAGGTCTTGGACAGTTCGACAATGCCCGGCAGGCGTGAATGCAGGATCTCTTCGCCCAGGTGATCGAGCTTGAGCAGTACGTGATCGCCCTGCTCGCCGACACCGCGGCCTTCGAGGATCTCCAGCACCATACTGCGTGCCACGACATCGCGGCCCGCCAGGTCTTTCGCGGTCGGCGCGTAGCGTTCCATGAAACGCTCGCCGTCCTTGTTGATCAAATAACCGCCTTCACCACGGCAGCCTTCCGTGACGAGCACGCCCGCACCGGCAATACCGGTCGGGTGGAACTGCCACATTTCAA
>JAGRIN010000361.1 GCA_020443245.1 Pseudomonadales bacterium | reverse complement strand
AGGCCGAAGCCCTGCTATCGAGGATCAAGGCTCGCGACACGGCAATCCGTAACGACTTCGAAGCGCCCCAACGCGCGGAGATGTACAAAGCAGAACTCAGGCTCGCGATGCGCAAGAACACATACGATGACCTGACCGGCGTCGTGTCCTTGTCCGAAGATCGAGCCGCGGCGATTCGCGAGGTCGCCGCCCACTACGAAGCGCTGTTCGAAGGAAGCGACGCCGAGTCGAGAGCGTTGCGCGTCGAATATGCCTTTCCAGCCGAAGCACCGCCTCTCGGCAAAGCGCGCGCGCATGCATTGACAGCGTTCTTTTTCTGGACTGCGTGGAGCGCTGTCACAAACAGGCCGGGAGACGATATTACCTACACCAGCAACTGGCCCTATGACCCTCTCGTGGGCAACACGCCGAGCGCAAGCGTCTTCATCTGGAGCTCAATCTCTGTGTTGTTGCTCCTGGGCGGTATCGGTGGTCTCGTCTGGTACTACGCACGGCAGTACGACCTTTGGCGCACCGACATGGAGCCTGAGCAGGGTTTCGCAAAGGAAGACGAGCTGGCGGGCAAAGAGCTGACGCCCTCGATGCGCGCCACCGCCAAATACTTCTGGGTTGTCACGCTCCTGTTCATTGCCCAGGTCATGCTCGGGATCATCACCGCACACTACGCGGTCGAGGGCCAGGGGCTCTATGGATTGCCCCTTGTCGATTACTTTCCCTACGTTGTGACCCGCACCTGGCATACACAGCTGGCGGTGCTCTGGATTGCAACCGCATGGCTTGCTACCGGCCTGTATGTTGCACCACTCATCTCCGGCCACGAACCGAAGTTCCAACGGGCGGGCGTCAACTTCCTGTTCATCTCGCTCCTCGTGATAGTCGTTGGCTCGTTTGCAGGACAATGGAGCGCAATTCACGGATTCATTCAGGACCTAACGACCAACTTCTGGTTCGGTCACCAGGGGTATGAGTACATTGACCTCGGACGCTTCTGGCAGATCTATCTCTTCATAGGCCTGCTGCTCTGGACCTTCCTGGTTCTGCGCGCCCTGTGGCCGGCCCTCAAAGAACGTGCAAACAGTTCACTCCTGTTTCTTGTCATCATCTCAACGGTAACGATCGGGCTTTTGTACGGGACAGGACTCTTCTGGGGACAACATACGCATATCAGTATCATGGAGTACTGGCGATGGTGGGTGGTGCACTTGTGGGTCGAAGGCATCTTCGAAGTGTTTGCTACAGCGATCATTTCGACACTGTTCGTACGAATGGGCCTGCTGCGCGCCAGTGTAGCGACAACCATGGTGTTGTTCGCGACGATCATCTTCCTTGGTGGCGGAGTGCTGGGCACGTTCCATCACCTGTATTTCTCGGGGACCCCAATCGCCGTGCTCGCTCTCGGCGCAACTTTCTCCGCATTGGAAGTAGTGCCCCTGATGGTCGTCGGTTTCGAAGCGTACAGTCACGCGCGCATCGAACATCAGCAGGTGTGGGAAGAAGCTTACTACTGGCCATTCAAGTTCTTCACTGCCGTACTGGTCTGGAACATGCTGGGCGCCGGCTTGTTCGGGTTCCTCATAAACCCGCCCATCGCGCTCTACTTCATGCAGGGCCTCAACACTACCGCGAATCACGGACACGCGGCGCTGTTCGGTGTCTACGGGATGCTGGGGCTCGGCCTTATGCTCTATTGCATGCGAGGCATGACAAACGTCGAGCGCTGGAATCACAAGTATCTTCGGGTCAGTTTCTGGTGTCTCAACATCGGACTCGCGATGATGACGTTCCTTTCCCTGCTCCCGGAAGGACTATGGCAGACCTACGCCAGCATCAAACACTACTATGCCTATGCACGAACCGCCGAGTTCATGCACAGCACCTTGATGGAAGGCCTGGTATGGGCGCGGGTGCCGGGCGACATCGTGTTTGCAGTCGGCGTCTTCGCCTTCGCGCTCTTCGTTTGGCAGGCGTTTCGTAATCCCCGGGAGGCGACGGAGGCCGAGCCGCGGACCGCCTGACTCCCCGGTCGATACGGTTGCGCCAGTCGCGCTATAGTGCAGGTCGGCGGCAACAGGAGAAGTCGGTATGCGGGCGGAACTCGAAAACGAGGGCTACGTGGTCGTGCGCGGCCTGCTGGACAGCGACTGGATCGAGAAACTGAAGACCGAGGAGTCCCGGTTCGCGCGAACCGACCACGCCTTGTCCGTGCAGGTACAACTCGTTCACCGTTCGGCCGTAATACGCGAATTCGTGACGAGCGGCCCCCAGATCCCGCATGTCATCCAGGCACTGGGGCCGAATGTGTGCTTCACGCACCAGCAGTACGTCACCAAGCATGCCGACGAGAGGTCCCGCACGGATGTACCGTGGCACCAGGACAACGGCTACGGTCGCCTCGAACCGCCTGACGATCTTACCGTTTGGATTACGCTCGACGATTGCGACGAGCGTAACGGATGTCTCTGGGTGGTACCGGGGTCGCACCGCAAAGGACTGCTTCCCCACGCACCCGCGCACGGCCTGATGGCGGCAGAATCAAACGAGGAAGGCATTCCACTGCCGATGAACGCAGGCGACGCGGTATTGTTCGGAAGCTTGCTGCTTCATCGTTCATTGCCGAATGAGACCGACAGAACCCGTGTTGCCATGTACGCGCGCTATTGCGAGCCCCACGTCATCATGGTGACCGAGGGCAACAAACCCGTCCTGCAAGACGGGTTCTCCTGGATGGTTGCCGGCGAAGCGTAGCCTTCCTCACTCCTTCGTGAGGTAATCGAGCGCGAGGTACGTCATCGCCTTCACGCCCACGGGCAGTGCACGCTCGTCCGCATAGAAATATGGCGAGTGGTTCGGCGCCGGGTTGGCATCGCCAGGTTTGGCCACGCCCAGGAAGAAGAACAGGCCCGGCACTTTCTGTTCGTAGTACGCAAAATCCTCGGCCGTGGTAATGCGCTGGGATTCGACCGCCCGGTGGTCCATTGCGACGCGCTCGAGCGTCGGCGCCATCAGGTGCGTGAGTTCGGGGTCATTGGCTGTTACCGGCACGCCCTTATCGATAGTGACCTCCGCCTTCGCGCCGGCGCTCTCGGCGATCGACTTTGCAGTTCGCTCGATCCGCCTGTGAATCTCGGCGCGCGTCGGCTCATCGAAGGTGCGAATCGTACCTTCAAGCTCAACGCGTGACGGGATGATGTTGTTTCGCACGCCGCCGCTGATGCGCCC
>JAGRIN010000360.1 GCA_020443245.1 Pseudomonadales bacterium | reverse complement strand
CACGATCGCTGTCTCGAGGTGAAATGCCTTCGCCATGCCGTCGATGAGCAGGTACTGCTGGTAGTCCTTCTCTCCGAAGTACGCGCGGTCCGGTCGTACGATCGAGAGAAGCTTCATGACCACCGTCAGCACGCCCCTGAAGTGACCAGGGCGCGATGCACCGCACAGTGTCTGGCTGAGTCCGGTTTCATCGACAAAGTAGGCAAACCCGTCCGGATACATCTCGGCCCAGGTCGGCGCAAAGATCGCGTCGCCGCCGGATGCGTGCACCATCTCGCTATCGGCTTCCGGCAACTGGGGATACTTCTCGAGGTCCACCACGTTGTCGAACTGCGTGGGGTTCACGTAGATGCTGACGATCGTCGCGTCGTTCTCTCGCACACTGCGCTCGATCAGCGAGGCATGACCCGGGTGCAGTGCGCCCATGGTCGGAACGAAGCCCACGGAACCACCCAGCGCAGTGCGAAACGCGCGCAGCTCCGCTACGGTATTGAACGTCTTCATCCCGCAGCCTATTGGTAGGATTCAGCTAGGCTCGGGAACTCACCTTGCACGACATCCGCATGAAAGTGATTCACCGCACCCTTCAGCAGGTCACGGGTATTGGCATAACGCCGCAGGAACTTCGGCTTGAATTCGGGATCGACGCCAAGGAGATCCTGGAGCACCAGCACCTGGCCGTCCGTGTGCGGACCA
Organism: Pseudomonadales bacterium; assembly: GCA_020443245.1. Lineage (GTDB taxonomy): Bacteria > Pseudomonadota > Gammaproteobacteria > Pseudomonadales > Azotimanducaceae > JANQJA01. The sequence goes on along the minus strand of JAGRIN010000360.1, from coordinate 2,549 downwards.
GCGCCGATGCCGATGGTCGGCACCTGCACGCTGCGCGTGATGCAACTGCCGAGTTTGACCGGCACGCACTCCAGCACGATCGCGAAACAGCCAGCCGCCTCGAGTGCGCGCGCGGCGTCGGTAATAACGGACGCGCGTTTTTCGTCCTTGCCCTGCACCTTGTGCCCACCGAGATTGTGAATCGACTGCGGCGTAAGCCCGAGGTGCCCCATGACCGGCACACCCGACTCGACGATATGCTGTATGACCGGCACCTGGTGCGTGTCGCCCTCGATCTTGACGGCATTCGCGCCGGCGCGCATCAACCGATGGACGTTCTCCATGGCGTGCTGAACGCCCTTGCTGCACGACAAGAACGGCATGTCTGCCACAATGAACTTGTCCGGCGCGCCACGACGCACCGCAGCCACGTGCAATTCCATCATTTCAATGGTGGCATGGACCGTCGAGTCGAAACCATGCACGACGACAGCGAGCGAGTCGCCGACCAGAATGCAATCGACATCGGTGTCGTTCAGGATTTTCGCGGACCAATGGTCATAGCAAGTGACCATGGAGATCTTCTCGCGCGCGGATTTCTTTCGGCTGAAGGAATGAATGTTCATCATGTTTCTCCCGAGGAAACATGATCACAACCGGAACGAGGCAAAGCGCGCAACGCGTTGATTTGGTACCTGTCCAGCGGATCAAGTCCTGCGTCTTCAGTGTGTGTAGAGCCGTCTCCGTCCCGTTCGGGATCGAAGCAAGGCCGAGATTATGCCAAATCGAAAGATGTGTCTAGCGTGGCAAAACCGCCTCGCATCGCAAGTTGACTGGCGTCAACAAAGGTGGTGTTCTGGGCCTTTTTCGGAGCCAATTCATGCGGTTACCCTCTTTCCCCGGACTCCCCCCACTCGCAGCGTTGCTCGCGCTCCTGTCTCTGGCGGCATTCGCCCAACGCGTCGCCGCGGACGACACGTCCGAGGCGATTTCGCGACTGCAGGCTTATATCCAGGTGGACACAGTCAACCCACCGGGCAACGAAAGTCGCGGCACCGAGTTCCTGGGAAAAATCCTGGCGGATGCGGGCATCAAGTACGAGACCGCCGAATCCGCACCCGGCCGCGGCAACATCTGGGCAAGATTGAAGGGTGGCCGGGCACCGGCCCTCGTGTTGTTGCATCATATGGACGTCGTGCCTGCTGACGCCAAGTATTGGGATGTCGACCCGCTGTCCGGCGAAATTCGCAACGGATACGTGTACGGTCGCGGTGCAGTCGACACCAAAGGGCTCGGCATCGCCGAACTCCAGGCGTTCATCGCATTGAAGCAAAGCGGCAAGAAACTGAATCGCGACGTGATCTTCATGGCGACGGCCGATGAAGAAGCGGGCGGTTTTTATGGCGCCGGATGGATGGTGAAAAACCACCGGGAAGCCTTCCGGAACGCCGGCTATCTCATCAACGAAGGCGGCAGCGGCGCACTCATCGGCGATACCCCGGTGTTCCGAATCGAGGTAACGCAGAAGGTACCGCTCTGGCTGCGCCTCACCGCGACCGACACACCTGGGCACGGGTCGAGCCCGCGCCTGACAAGTTCGGTCAACCGCATCCTGCGCGCCGGCAATCGCATCGCCGAAACGCAGTTCGAGCGACGGCTGATTCCTCCGGTACAGGCAATGTTCGAGGCGTCCGCGCCGTTCTACAAGGGCGAGATGTCGAAAAAGCTGGCCAATATCAGCGAAAACGTCACGGACAACGACTTCGTCACTGCATTGCGCATCGAACAACCCGGCAGCGCGGCGCTGCTTTCCAACACCTGCTCGATTACACGACTCGAAGGCAGCAACAAGATCAATGTGGTCCCGCCGACAGCGGCCATGGAACTCGACTGCCGCCTGCTACCTGACCAGGACCCGGATGCGTTTATCGACCTGCTGAAGGTGGTCGCGAACGACCCCAACATCAAATTCGAGAAGATCATGGCATTTACGCCGGCGGTGAGCAGTACCGATACCCCGCTGTTTCGCGCAATCAGTGCGACGCTGGATTCGAATTTTCCGGGTATGAAAATCATCCCTTCTGTCTCGACAGGTTTCACCGACAGTCACTTCATGCGCGACATCAATATTACAAGCTATGGCTTCGCACCGTTCCTCTACTCGGAAGATGCCAAACCCGGCGTGCACGGCAACAACGAGCGGATAAACGTCGAGACATTCAACAAGGGCGTTCAGGTCATGACGGATTTCGTTATGCGTTTCGCTACGGAGGACAAGTGAGCGACGTGAATCATGCATGGACCCTGGCCAGGAAGCCGCCGGAAGGCTGGCCGACAGAAGGTGATTTTGCCTGGAACGAATTCCCGATTGCGGAACCGGCGCCAAACCAGGCGCTCGCGCGTACCATTTACCTGTCGCTCGATCCCTACCAATGGGGACGACGCAGGAACGGCGTCGAGGCGCCCGGTGACGTTTGCCACGGCCGGACTGTCTCACAGATCGTGAAGAGCCGACATTCGGGCTATGCCGAAGGCGACTATGTCTTCAACACCAACGGGTGGCAAGAGTA
>JAGRIN010000359.1 GCA_020443245.1 Pseudomonadales bacterium | reverse complement strand
CCCTGTTCTGGGTCATTGCCCTCGGCGCCTTCATCTGGGGACTCGGCTGGACGTTTATCAGCGGTGCGCACGAGGCATGGCTCGCCGACGAGGTGGGCGAGGCGCGCGCCGGCAGGCTCTACCTCACCGGCCAGAAGCTGGTGAGCTATGGATCGTTCGCCGGTATACTAGTGGCCGTGCTCCTCGGTAGCATCGACATTCGTTTGCCATACTTGCTGTCCGGTCTCCTTTTCATGGTGTGGGGCACCTTTGCCTGGTTCGGCATGCTGGAGACGCGCGTGGCACCGGTTGCCGCGGCGGGCGAGAGTCATCTTGCCGGCATGAAGTCAGGCTTCATCGCTGGCGTCACGACGATTCGCCACTCGCCGACCCTTGTCCTGCTCGTCGTCGTAGGGGTCGTCATCGGAACATTCAGCGAGGGCTATGACAGGCTATCGGCCGCGCACCTGCTCCGAAGCTTCACCTTCCCGTCACCGTTCGGCTTCGAGCCTGTTGTCATCTTCGGTGCACTCGGCGCGGCAGGTAGCCTCTTGTCCATCGTTGCCGTTCGGATCGCGGAGGAGCGCGTCGATACTGAGCGCGCGGCTGCACTCGGCAACGCCCTCTCGATTGTGTCGCTTCTCATCCTGTTTGCAACGCTGCTTTTTGCGCTGACCGGCTCGGTTCTCCTCGCCCTGGTGCTTTTTGTGATCCTGCAGCCGCTGCGCGTTGTCTCTGGCCCGCTCACCACAGCATGGATCAACCAGCATGTGGGTTCGTCGTCGCGAGCGACGGTGCTCTCGATGCATGGTCAGTCAGACGCGCTGGGACAGATGGTGGGTGGCCCGAGCGCTGGCCTGGTCGGGGAGGTGTTCGGGGATTCGTGTCGCGATCGCGCTTGCCGCCATGCTGCTCGCGCCGGCTGTGCTGCTGTATCGCCGGGCGCGTGACCTGGCCTGACGGACAGAAGCAAAAAAAACGGGCCGGCAATGCCGGCCCGGGCAATTACTCTCTGCTATGGGTCGGAAAGAGAGAGTAGAGGGAGCTCTGGTACTCATAGACTCAGACCGTTTTACGCGCCGATCTGCAGATTCCGTTGCAACTTTTTACGTAGGGCGTTCAGTTTCGGTTCACCTTTGTCAGCACGTTCTTCGACTGGAGGCCGAAAGCCCATACGCTTAATATGTCTTCTGGCCCCAAGTCCCTGATTCCATGCCGGGAAAATCTCTCAAAAGGGCGCTGTGCCTGACGATCCTGTGCGCGTTTTGTCTTGCCGCATTCGCCGGGCCCGATGCCGTCGTGGCGGTCTCGATGGCGAGCCGTTATGTAACCGAAGGTCGCGATAACCTTGCCGGCAACGGCATCGGCGTCATCGAGGCGATCCTCCCGTTAGGCCCACTCCAGTTCGACGTCTGGCGGGGTGAAGGCGTCGGCGTTCACTACAACGAAATGCAGGTGGCGGCGGAACTCCCCTGGCAGGCAACGAAGCACACCCGATTCGGGTTTAAGGTGACGCGGTTCTGGTTCGATGGCGCGCTCTCGCCTATTACCGACGACACCGAGGCAGAGGTCTACGTCACCTTTGTGCAGGGCCGGTTCGGGCTACTCGCCCACGCCTATTACTCCACTGATGCCGGTGGCTTCTACACCAACATCCGGCCCTCGGCCCTTTTCAGTGCCGGGAACCTGTCATTCGAAGCCTGGGCGGAACTGGGCGGCAATCGCGACTACGTGAGCGGGGAGGCGAACGGAATCAACCATCTTGCATTGGGCCTTGACTCGAGTGCCGACCTGACGCCGGCGACGAGCCTCACCCTAACCGTGTCTGCCTCTGCGCCACTCGGCCATCGCGATGGCGCGACGACCGAGCATGTAGGCTGGATCGGGCTCGCCTTCCTGCACCGCTTCTAGGCGATCTGCGATACCGCCCGCTTTGCCATCACCACACAGAGATGTGCCCGGTATTCGGCGCTCGCGTGCAGGTCGGCGTTCATGTCGTCGGGATCGAGCGAGATACCGTCCAGCGATGACGGTGCGAAGTTGCCGTCGAGCGCAGATTCCATTTCCCGTGCACGAAACGCGCAAGGCGCCGCGCCGGTGATCCCGACGCGAGTGCCGCTCGCTGTCCGGGCGATCATCACGCCCACCGTGGCATAACGTGACGCGGGGTTTGGAAACTTCACGTACGCGGCGGCCTGCGGAATTGGGAACCGGACTGCCTTGATCAGCTCATTGTCACCGAGGTCGGTTTCGAACATGCCAGTGAAGAAGTCGTCCGCGGCGATCTCTCGCTCGTCCGTCAGGATCGTTGCACCGAGGCCCAGCACCGCCGCAGGGTAGTCTGCCGCAGGATCGTTGTTCGCGAGCGAACCGCCAATCGTTCCACGATTGCGCACCTGCGCATCGCCAATGCCGCCGGCCAGCACCGTCAGCGCCGAAATCGCGCCGCGAATCTGTGCATTTCGGGCGACTTCATCGTGCGTTGCGAGTGCACCGATCGTCACCGCTTGTTTGTCGACGGTAATTGCCCGGAGCTCGGCGATTCCCGAAAGGTCGATCACATCGGAAGGCTGGCGCAGGCGCTGCTTCATGGACGGCAGCAACGTGTGTCGGCCGGCGAGGTAGAGCGCGTCTTCGGCATCCCCGTGCAGCGCTTTGGCGCTGGCCAGGCTGTCGGGACGGTGGTAGTTGAAGGTATACATTATTTGCCCTCCTGCATGGCGCGCCAGACACGTTCCGGTGTGGCGGGCATTTCGATATCACGGATTCCCAGAGCATCGGTGATCGCGTTGATGACGGCAGGCGGAGAACCGATTGCGCCTGCCTCGCCGCAGCCCTTCGCGCCGATCGGGTTGTGCGTGCAGGGTGTGATTGTCATCCCCACCGTGAAGTTTGGCAGATCGTCGGCACGTGGCATGCAGTAGTCCATATAGGAGCCGGTCTGCAACTGGCCGAACTCGTCATACACACAACCTTCGAGGAGCGCCTGGCCAATTCCCTGGGCGAGCCCGCCGTGGACCTGGCCTTCGACGATCATCGGATTGATCACGTTGCCGAAGTCATCCACAGCCGTGAACGAAGCGATCTGCGTGACGCCGGTATCCGGGTCGATCTCCACCTCGCAAATGTGCGTGCCCGCCGGGTAGGTGAAGTTCTTCGGATCGTAGAATGCTTTCTCCGCGAGACCTGGCTCCAGTTCCTCGAGCGGATAGTCGTGCGGTACGTAGGCGGCGAACGCAATTTCCTGGAACGTCCTGGACTGGTTGCTCTT
>JAGRIN010000034.1 GCA_020443245.1 Pseudomonadales bacterium | reverse complement strand
CAAAGATGCCGATGCCCGCAGGATCGAGACCGGCGCGCAACAAATCACGCCATCGACCTTCGGGCACAAAAAACGCGATCGCCACCAACAACGGGATGGCCACTGCAACCGGTCCTTTCGTCAGGAATCCGAGCCCCATCCAAAGGAATACCATCAACGCCAGCGACCTGCGTTCCCCGTCTGCCTCGAAGTATCGATAGATGTCGAGCAATGCCAGCGTGAGCCACAGATTGAGCCACGCGTCCGCGATAGCGGCCTTGCCGATCAATCCGACCCAGAGGCAATTTCCCAGTAGTAATACGGCGGCGATGGCCCGGCGACGCCCCAAATGCGCGAGACCGAAGCGCCAAAGCACAACGAGCCATGCAATCGTCGCGAGCGCGGACGGCAAGCGAAATGCCCATTCGCTATGGCCAAAGATCGAGATCGAAGCGGCTTGCATCCAGTAGCTGAAGATGGGCTTGTCATACCGCGGCTCTCCGTCCAGCCAGGTCGCGGCGAAGTTGCCGGTTTCCACCATCTCCCTGCTGGCCTCGGAGAAGGCACCTTCATCGACATCGAACAGCGGGAAGCTGCCAATGCCGAGCAGGATGCTCACGAGGACCGTGAACGCAATCGCCCAGGGCGAAGCGAGAAAGTAGCGGAGTCGCGGTATCACGCGTCGCGCCCTGTCCCCATCGACGAGTCGGTATCACCGGATTTATCCAGAGGGGGCCTGACACTGTAGGGCTTGATATTCGTGGTCTCGAAGACCACGCGACTCAGCATCTCGGCAAGCACACCGGTCGTCAGAAATTGCAGGGCCGCAATCAGCAGCAGGCTTGCCACCAGCAAAAGCGGACGCGAGCCGATATCTTCGCCCAGGACGTACTTCTGGATTGCGAGCCATCCAAGGGCAAGTCCGCCGATAAAACCCATCCAGAGCCCGATCAGTCCGAAAAAGTGCCCCGGCCGGCCGCGAAAGCGAAGAAAGAAGATCGCCGCCAGCAGGTCGATCATCACGCGAAAGGTTCTGGACAATCCATAGTGGGACTTGCCGAACTGGCGCGCACGATGATTCACCGCTGTCTCACCGATGCGTGAAGGTGCACTGACGGTCGCAATCCAGACCGGGATGAATCGATGCATCTCACCGTAAAGCCGCACCTGGCGTAGCACATCAGCACGATAGACCTTGAGTGAGCAGCCGTAATCATGAAGCTTCACGCCGCTCGTGTTCCGAATGATCCAGTTGGCGATAACAGACGGAAACCGGCGCAGCCAGAAGTCGTCCTGGCGTTCCTTGCGCCAGCCCTGCAGCAGGTCGAGATCGCGCTCAATCAGTTCGTCGACGAGCCTCGGGATGTCGGCAGGGTCATTCTGCAAGTCGCCATCGAGTGTCACGACAATATCGCCACGGGCATGGTCGATGCCTGCCTGCATGGCGGCAGTCTGGCCGTAGTTGCGCTGCAGGTCGACGATCGCGAGGTGCGAGGCGCCCTCGTCCTTCACGGCCTTCAGCGTCGCGTGTGTCGCGTCCGCGCTACCGTCATTGACGCAAATCAGTTCCCACTGTCCATCGTAGGCAGACATGGCGTCCGTGATCGCTGTCGTCATCGGGCGGACATTGTCCGCCTCGTTGTACATCGGCACCACAATCGACAGGGCCGGTCTCGTCATGTGTTCTCCGTGATCCCGGTCTCTGCGGGAGGACTCGCGAATCGCAGCATTATACCAATGAACCCGGCCACCAGATTGATGAGGATGACGTAAAGATGCAGCGCGATGGCCGCGCTGAGCAGCGCCGGGCCGGACATCTCGCTCCCGGCCGCCATGACCGCGCCCACAAAGGCCCCTTCGAACGTACCCGCCCCCGCAATGCCGGATACCGGGAAGATTCCGCTTGCGTCCGCGGCAATCGCGCCGAGCATGAGCCTGCCCACATCCAGCTTGTACAGGGAAACCGTAATGATCAGGTACGCGGCGAGTTTCACGCCCCATATCACAACTGTCAGGCACCAGGTCTCAACAAGGAGGAGACGATCTCGAACCAGGACCGCGACATCCGCCGGCAAGCGGCCCGCGACGGCCGGCAGTCGCGCGAACGCTGCCCCGACGATGGGCAAAAGGAGCGCCATCCCCGCAAGCAACCACCCAAAGGGCGCACCCGTAACGCTGACCACCACCAGTACAGCCATCAACAGCACATGCACATCGGCGCCGCGTACCAGCAGTAATGTACTGACGCTGACGACATACCCAATGTCCAGGTTACGCCGCGACAGCACCGGCAGGACGAGTTCCCCCAACCTCATCGGCAAAAGGAAGCTCGCAGTATTGTGCAGGAGACTGATCTTGAGAACGGAAACGAACGGAGGCGCGCCGCGCCTCGCGTAGACACGCCACAGGCGCAGCCCGCGCAGGAAGTGACTGGACAATGTAAGCAGGATGGCGGGCAGCAGCATCGACGGCGCAATCGAAACGATATTGCGCGCGCCCTGCCAACCGGTCGTACGATTCACCAGCACGACGGTCGCGAGCGTGACCAACACCGCGAGGGCGATACGGACGACATATCCCGCACGCGGGCGACGCTCCACGCCTCCGCTCATCCGTCACCTGCCCCTTATCTGCCCTTGACGCCAGAGAGGCATGATGAAGAACGGCGCCGGACCTGTAAACCGCGGCTTGCGCCAGCGCGAAGTGTCCGGCCCCTTGGTAGCCCTTGGGCCGCAGGATCGTCCAGCGTCAGGCGATACTGAAGAGGCCATTCCAACGGGCGAGCCACATGGGTTAGCATCCGTTCATCTCGACAGGCTCGGACAGGCACATGATCAGAGGATGGACCGCAGAGGCGCTCAATACCGCGCCCGACTCCGCCAACCAGATTCACGGCGACGAAATCGCAAAGCAATACGGCTTCCAGGGCGGCCTCGTTCCCGGCGTGACGATTTCGGCCTACCTCATACAGCCTGCGATCGAGTCCTGGGGCATGAAGTGGCTTCGGCACGGCGCGGCACACGTACGTGTCGGCTCACCACTCTATGATGGCGAGCGCTTTCTTGTCGACGTGCTCGACCAGACCGATACTTCCTATCGTGCCGAACTGTCGCGACCCGACGGAACTGTCAGCGCCACCGCGGAAGTCGCATTGCCTGGCGATGTCCCCACAGCGCCTGAACGGAGAATGGACCCCATCGTCGACAAGGACTACAAGGGGCCGAAAGCGTCCTTCGATACATTCACCGCGCTGCGGAACCACGGCTGCAAGGCATTTCGATACCGATGGAACGCCCAGCACAGGATGCAGGCGTATGTACGCGACGAGCAGGCAATGCCGCCGCTGCTCTCGGCGACCGGCGACGGCTTTGCCAACATGTCATTTCTGCTCGGTTGCTCCAACTGGGTGCTCGCCGGCAATGCGCACATGAACCCATGGGTTCACCTCGAGACGCGTTCACAGAACTACGCGCCGGTCCCGACCGGCACGATGGTGGTCGCGGAGATGGTGGTCAGGGACTTTTACGAGAAGAAGGGCCATGAGTTCGTCGACGTCGATGTTCACCTGTTCGATGAATCCGACGACACGTGCCTCATGACCACATCGCTTCGTGCGATATATCGCCTGAGAGGTATGTAGACCGCCAGATACAGCCGAAACGGTGCGCCGCGACTACCACTGCGGTGCATCGGTTCCCGGTGGACTGGAGGGGCGCCGCCAGTGCGCACGCGTTCCACCCAGTTTGGCGGCGTGTGGTATTGCGCGTAACGCGCCGAAGCCCGATGGATAGTCCTCGGCATGGGATTCCAGTTGAAGGTCGGACCTTCCGGCCGGAAACGGACGCCGGCCCAGACGCCGCAGCCACGCCGCCGTACGCGCGAGCGAAACGCGCACATGGTAGCTGCCGCCGAGCGTCGACTGGCGATGCAGCGCGACGCACGCGCCATAGGCCATGAGAAACCCTGACGCATAGTCCAGCGCCTGGATTGGCAGTGCACGCGGCTGGCCCGCACCCGCCGCTTCACCCTCAGCGTGATTGAACCCGGTCGCCGTTTGCACCAGCGAATCGAATCCGCGGCGCGACGACCACGGGCCGTTCGGTCCGTATGCCGACAACGAAACATAGACCAGCCCCGGGACGCGTTCGGACAACGCAGCCGCGGAGAAGCCCCTGGCATCGAGACCGCCTGGTCGATAGCCCTGCACGAACACGCGGGCATTCCTCGCGAGTTCGTCCAAACGCGCCACACCCTCCGCGACATCCAGGTCGACAAGACACGATCGTTTGCCCCTGCTTGTATCGACGATGTGCTCAATATTCGGAAGCCTGGGGGAATTCACGAGCATCACATCTGCGCCATAAGCCGCCAGCGTCCTGCCTGCAACCGGCCCGGCGAGAATGCGGGTCAGGTCGAGCACGCGAATACCCTCGAGCGGGCCACCGGCGGCTGAACCGGTGAAGTTCCGCGGCGGCGCCTCACCGATTTTTTCTATGCTAACCAGCGGAGCCGACAACACGGCCGCGGACTGCGGCAGTGCATCCCACTCATCGAACGTCCGTAACGCCGAAACCACCATCCCGGCATCGGCGGCCCGGGTTTCGAAATCCACGGCGCGCCAGGCGCCAAGCGACGCGGTCACATCGTCTTTTGTCACGGAGGCCGGGTCGGCATCGAGCCCCAGCAACCGCAATACGCCGTCACGATGATGCTCAAAGTTCGCATGGATGCGCACGAATCCGTCGGCACAAGGGTAAAGACCTGAGAGCGGCGCCCACGCATCCGGCACTTTGCCGTCCAGCATGAAATAACCCGTACACTCGCGTTCGGCATCGGCCATCTCGACCGAGACCGCTTGAGCCGGCAATCCTCTTGCCGCGCCAACTTCCGTTGCTGCCAGCGCTGCGCATCCGATCGTGGCCTGCACCGCTTCGGACACGCCAAACGAACTTGGCAGAGCCGGTTCGCTAACGGGCAGTATGAGGCGCGACAACGCCGTCGCCGGCATTCCGGACGCAAGCCAGGTTTGCTTCGCAATCTCACTGGCAGTCGGGATCATCGACAGTTCACTCCGCAGGTGCTCCGCGCCAACACTACTCCATTTTCCGACCCGGACGAAGTGCCGGCCAGGTGTGTTGCGGAGTTCCTAGCGCGCGCCGTGGAACCAGCGCTCGACGGCAACGTAGAACATGGGTACGAAGAACGTGGCGAGGTAAGTCGCAGTAAACATCCCACCGAGCACACCGTAGCCGATCGCATTCTGGCTCGCGGACCCGGCGCCGCTTGCGAGCGCGAGCGGGGTGACGCCCAGCATGAACGCCATGGACGTCATGATGATCGGGCGGAACCGCAGGCGCATCGCGGCAAGCGCGGCATCCACCGGACGCTGGCCCTGTTCGTGGAGCGTCTTCGCAAACTCGACAATGAGAATCGCATTCTTCGCCGACAGCCCGATGGTCGTGAGCAGCGCAACCTGGAAGTAGACGTCATTGTCGAGTCCACCCACTGTCGTCGTGATTACAGCGCCGAGGATTCCCAGTGGCACGACGAGAATGACGGCAAGGGGCACCGCCCAGCTCTCATACAGCGCAGCCAGGCTGAGGAACACGACGAGGATCGACAACGCGTAGAGCAAAGGCGCAAGGTTACCGCTCGTGCTTTCTTCGTATGAGATGCCCGACCAGCGAACGGCAAAGCCGTCGCCGAGGCGCGCAACGATGGACTCGATATCCGCCATCGCGTCACCGGTGCTGACGCCTTCGGCAGGCTGACCCTGGATGTTCACCGACGACACGCCATCGAACCGATCGAGTTTCGGTGAGCCATAGGTCCAGTGACCGCTCGCGAATTCAGTAAAGGGCACCATTTCCCCGGACCGGTTGCGTACGTGCCAGGTACCGATGTCCTCCGGCAGCATGCGGTAGGGCGCATCGGCCTGTACGTAGACCCGCTTGATCCGCCCCTCGTCGACAAAGTCGCTGACGTACGCCGAACCCCAGGCAATCTGAAGCGTCTGGTTAATGTCGGAAAGCGAAAGCCCGAGGGACATCGCCTTTTCAGTGTCGACGTCGACCTTGTACTGCGGCACATCCTCGAAACCGTTCTGGCGAACGTTGGCAAGACGATCATCCTGTCTCGCTTCGGAGAGCACCTTGTCCCGCGCCGCCATGAGCGCCTTGTGGCCGAGGCCCGCTGTATCGACAAGTTGGAAGTCGAAGCCTGACGAGTTGCCCAGTTCACGAATCGGGGGTGGGTAGAATACAAAAACATCCGCGTCGCGAATCTTGCTGAGCGGTCCGCGCGCCCGATCGGCTATCGCAAAGACGCTTTGGCTCTCGTCCTGGCGTTCCGACCAGTCCGACAGCGCGATGAATCCGAGCCCCGCGTTCTGCGCAATGCCGGTAAAGCTGAACCCGGTGATCGTCAGCATATGCTGGACGTCTTCAGATTCGTTCTCGAGGAAATAGTCTTCAACCTTCTTGGCGCTCTCGCGCGTGCGCTCGGCTGTCGAGCCGGGCGGCGCCGTGATGCTGAGATAGAGAATGCCCTGGTCCTCGTTCGGCAGGAACGAGGTCGGCAAGTTCAGGAACAGCAGCGACATCGAAACGACCAGCACACCATAAATCGCGAAAAAGCGAACGAGCCGCCGCGTCATCACAGTGGAATATCGATGATAGATCTCACGGAGGTTGTCAAAACCTCGGTTGAAGACACGAAACAGCCCGCCATGCGCATCAGGTGCGACATCCTCGGCACGCAGGAACGTCGCGCAAAGCGTCGGTGACAATACCAGCGCCACAAAGATGGAAAGGCAGATCGCGGAAACCATTGTGATCGAGAATTGCCGGTAGATGACGCCGGCCGAACCCGGAAAGAATGCCATGGGTACAAACACGGCTGACAGCACCACGGCAATACCCACGAGCGCGTTCTGTATCTGTCCCATCGACTTGCGGGTCGCCTCCATAGGAGTGAGCCCTTCTTCCGACATGAGACGCTCGACGTTTTCCACCACGACGATCGCGTCGTCCACAAGCAGCCCGATCGTCAGGACGATGGCGAACATCGTCAGCGTGTTAATGGTGAAGCCGAACATCGCGAGCGATGTAAAGGTGCCAAGCAGGACGACCGGCACAGCGATGGCAGGAATGAACGTTGCCCGCAAGTTCTGCAGGAAGAGATACATGACCAGGAAGACGAGGGCAAACGCCTCGAGCAACGTCTTGATCACTTCCTCGATGGAGAGCTTGATAAAGGGCGATGAATCATTCGGGTAGACGATCCGTATCTTGGCGGGCAGCGAAGACTTCATCTCCGCCAGCTTCGACTTGACCGCCTCCGCTGTTTCCAGCGCATTCGCGCCGGCAGCAAGGCTCACGGCAAGTGCCGCGGAAGGCGTGCGACGGTACCTGACGATGCGATCATAGCTCTGCGAACCCAGTTCGACGCGCGCCACGTCGGAAAGCTTCACTTCGGAACCGTCCGGATTGACGCGCAGCACGATGTTGTCGAACTGTGCCGGCGTCTCGAAGCGCGACTGGGCCGTAATCGTGGCATTGAGCCGCTGGCCCGGGACAGCCGGCATGCCGCCGATCTGCCCCGCCGAGACGTTGGCATTCTGCGCCTGGATGGCCGCGCGAACGTCGAGTGCCGTGAGTTTGAAGCTGACGAGCTTGTGCGGGTCCAGCCAGATTCTCATCGCGTGCGGGTCGCCGAATACCCGGACATTGCCGACGCCGTTGATTCGCGCGATCGGGTCCTGGATTCGCGACGCGATCAGGTCGCCGAGCTCTGCCTGGCTGATGCTGCCATCGGTCGAGGAGAAGCCTGCAACTAACAGGAAGTTGTTGTTGGCCTTGGTAACGGTCACGCCCAGGGCCTGGACTTCCTGCGGCAATTGCGGAATCGCACCCTGGACCTTATTCTGCGTTTGCACCTGCGCGATGTCCGGGTCGGCTTCCGGCTCGAACGTCAGGATGATGCTGGCGCTGCCGTTGGTACTGTTCGACGAGAAATAGCGCAGGTTGTCGATACCGACAAGCTGTTGCTCGATGATCTGTGTAACGCTCTTTTCGATGGTCTCCGCGGAAGCGCCCGGGAAGTTTGCGTTGATAAACACCGTTGGGGGTGCCACGCCCGGATAGAGCTCGATCGGCAGCCGGGAGATCGACAGCACGCCGGCAAGCATCACGATGATCGCGATGACCCACGCGAAAACAGGACGCTCGATGAAGAAGCGGGACATCAGCTACCGCCGTTGTGCGCAATGACCTCGATACCGGGAGAAAGTCGCTGCAGGCCTTCGGTCACGATCATGTCACCATCTTCGAGTCCGCCAGTCACCAGCCACTTGTCCTGGATCGCACGATCCGTCGTCACAGCAACGGACTCGACCACATTGTCCTTGCCCAGCCGCCAGACCCGCGGCGTACCGTTCTCGTCACGGACAACCGCCTGCTGCGGAATGAGCATCCCGCGCTTGAAACCAAGATCCAGCTGGGCGCGCACAAACATCCCCGGCAGGAGCGTCATGTCCGGGTTGGGGAACAGCGCGCGCAATTGCACCGTACCGGTGGATTCGTCGACCAGCACATCGGAGAACTGCAGTACACCTTTCGTGCCGCCGGAGGCATCCGAGACGAGTTCGACCTCGACCTGTCTCCCGTCCGCAATGAGCTTTCTGAGACCGACGCTCTCCGTCGTGGACTGATTGATATCGACGTAGATCGGGTCGAGCTCGGTAATGACCGAGAGCGGCTCTGACTGGTTCGCCGTAACGAGCGCGCCCTCGGTGACCATCGAGCGACCGATACGCCCGGAAATCGGCGCATAAACCCTGGTGTACTCAAGGTCGAGACGCGCGGACTTGATCGCAGCCTCAGCGACACGAACAGCAGCATTTGCCTGCTCGAGCGCGATCTGCGCGTCATCGTAGTCCTGTTGGCTGATTGCCTTGGTACCGAGGAGTTCCTTGTACCGGTCTACGCGCAGCGAAGCGGCATGTTGCGAAGCCAGCGCCTGCTCGCGACTCGCTGTCGCACGCTGCATGGCGACCTTGTAGGCGGCATCGTCAAGTTGATACAGGTGCTGCCCTTCAGTGACGGTGCTGCCTTCTTCGAACAACCGCTTTTTGATAATGCCGCCAACCTGTGGCCGCACCTCGGCAATCCGGATGGCGCTGGTTCGTCCGGGCAACTCCTCGAATATCCGCACGTCGGTTGTGGTAACCGGCACCGTTGTCACGTCCGGAGGGCCGTCATGCCGCATTCCACCACCGCCGCGTTCGCTGGTCAGCAGGTAGGCAACGCCCCCGAGAAAGGCAACGACAACGAGAAGGAGTAGGAAATTTCTCAACTTGACCTTGAAGGACTGGGTGCAGCGGGGAGACGAAGGAGTCTAAAACATAGCTCCAATCATGTACACCGGGCGGTCAGGCCTCCAACAGGAACGTTACGGGCCCGTCATTGATGAGGCGAACCTTCATGTCAGCACCGAAGATGCCCGTCTCTACCTTTGGATGCCGCGACCGCGCGAGGTCGACGAAAGCGTCGTACAGGATCTGCGCTTCCTGCGGCGGCGCCGCCGACGAGAACGATGGCCGAAGGCCCTTTTTGGTATCCGCCGCCAGGGTGAATTGCGAAACGAGAAGGAGGCCGCCGCCAACGTCCGAGAGACTGACGTTCATGTGCCCGTTGTCGTCGGGAAATACGCGGTAGGCAAGTATCTTTGACAGCAGCTTGTCAACGCTCGCGGCGACATCTCCCTTTTGCACCCCTAACAGGACGACGAGGCCGCGACCTATCTCACCGACGTTCCGGCCTTCGACAACGACAGCGGCTTCAGAGACGCGCTGGATCAGGGCAAGCATCGGCAGGCGCCCTACAGGTCGTAGTCGTCCTCGAGACGCAGTGCCATGTCGCGCGTCGCGCGCACGAGCGCATCGATGAGCGGCGGCTCTGTAGCGGAATGCCCGGCCTCACGCACGACGTAAAGCTGCGACACGGGCCACGCTTCATGCAACGTAAACGCATTCTCGAGCGGACAGATCATATCGAACCGGCCGTGGACGATGATGCCCGGAATACCCCCGATCGTATCGATGTTGTCGATGACCTGGTTTTCTTCCAGGAAGCAGTCGTTGGAGAAATAGTGCACCCCGATGCGAAACCGGGCCAGCGCACGATGCGGGTCGGTCATGTGTCGAATGAGGCGTTGATGGGGATGCAGGGTCGAACAGTCTGCCTCCCATCGCGACCAGGCCTTCGCCGCACCCATTCTCGCGAGTTCGTCCTCGCTCATCAGTTTCTTTCGATAGCCTTCGATCAAGTCAGAGCGATCTGCTGCCGGGATCGGCGCGACAAAGTCTTCCCAGTGGTCGGGGAAGAAGCGGCTGACGCCTTCACGGTAAAACCAGTCGATGTCCTTCCTGCGGCCCAGAAAAGTGCCCCGCAGGATCAGCCCTTCGACCCGGGAAGGATGGGTCTCTGCATACACGAGCGACAGTGTTGCGCCCCAGCCGCCGCCGAAGAGCACCCATTTCTCGACGCCGAGGAATTCACGAATCTTCTCCATGTCCTCGATGAGATGTGCAGTCGTATTGTCCGCGAGTTCGCCATGCGGCGTCGAACGTCCCGCGCCGCGCTGGTCGAACAGGATGATCCGGTATTTCTCGGGATTGAAGAAGCAGCGAGAGTCGAACTCACAGCCGGAACCGGGTCCTGCGTGCACGAACAGGACCGGGATGCCGTGCGGGATGCCACTCTCATCGACATACAGCTCGTGCGTGTCGGAAGCCCGGACCTTGTGTCGCGCGTACGGCTTGATTTCCGGATAGAGTGGCAGCATGTTTCTTCCCCTGGCCTCAGGCGACCTTTGCTCGACCGGCTCGTTTGCGGTCCATTTCAGTCAGCAGTTTCTTCCGAATTCTAATGCTCTTCGGAGTCACCTCAACCAGCTCATCGTCATCGATGAACTCGATAGCCTGTTCGAGTGAGTGCCGAACAGGCGGCGTGAGAATGATGTTCTCGTCGCTGCCGGCCGCGCGTATGTTCGTGAGCTGCTTCGCTTTGAGCGGATTGACCGTCAGGTCGTTTCCGCGGCTGTGCAGGCCCACGACCATGCCTTCATAAACTTCCTCGTTCGGCCCGACGAACAGACGACCGCGCGCCTGCAGGTTGAAGAGCGCAAACGCCAGCGTCTTGCCAGTGCCGTTGGAGATGAGCACGCCGTTGACCCGTGCACCGGCATCCTGGCTGACGACGTCGCCGTAATGCGAGAAGACGCTGGTAATGATCCCGGTACCGGAGGTCATGGAGAGAAACTCCGAGCGGAAGCCGATCAAACCGCGCGTCGGCGCGGTGAATTCCAGGCGCACACGACCGCGCCCGTCCGGCACCATGTTGGTCAGGGTCGCCTTGCGGGCGCCCATCGCTTCCATCACGGCTCCCTGGTGTTCGGTTTCCACATCGAGCAGGACGTTCTCAAACGGCTCCTGCTGTTTACCGTCTACGAACTTGAAGATGACCTCGGGACGAGAGACGCCGAGTTCATAACCTTCGCGTCGCATATTTTCGATCAGCACCGAGAGGTGGAGTTCCCCCCGACCCGATACCTTGAAGCGATCTGCGTGGTCGGTTTCCTCGACGCGCAGCGCAACGTTGTGGATGAGTTCCCGTTCCAGCCGCTCCTTGATGTTGCGACTCGTGACGAACTTGCCCTCGCGTCCGGCGAAGGGAGACGTGTTGACCTGGAAGGTCATGGAAATGGTCGGCTCATCGACGATGAGCGCCGGCAGTGCCTCGACGTTTGCAGGATCGCAGATCGTATCGGAAATCTTGAGCGCCTCGATTCCCGAGATGCACACAATGTCACCGGCTTCGGCAGACTCGACTTCAACTCGCTCGGTGCCTTCATATCCCATGAGCTGAAGCACTTTGCCCCGCCGCTTCTCCCCGCGCTTGTCGATAATCGTTACCGCATCGCCGGGACGCATGGCGCCACGGGTAATCCGCCCGAGACCGAGTACGCCCACATAACTGTTGTAGTCGAGCGCACTGATCTGCATCTGCAGAGGGCCGTCCAGGTTGACGTCCGGTTCCGGGACGTTGTCGATAATCGCCTGCAGCAGGCATGACATGTCGTCCTCGATCGCGTCCGGCGACAGCCCCGCCTTGCCCAGCAGGGCCGATCCATAGATAACAGGAAAATCGAGCTGCTCTTCGGTGGCACCGAGACTGTCGAACAAGTCGAAGACTTCGCCCACCACCCAGTCCGGGCGGGCACCTTCCCGGTCGACCTTGTTGACCATGACGATCGGGTTCAGGCCGTTGGCGAACGCCTTTTGGGTCACAAAACGTGTCTGCGGCATGGGCCCATCGACCGCATCGACCAGCAGGAGCACGGAGTCGACCATCGATAGAATACGCTCCACTTCACCGCCGAAGTCCGCGTGCCCGGGCGTATCGACGATGTTGATACGATAATCGCCCCAGCGCAACGCTGTGTTTTTCGCGAGAATGGTGATGCCGCGTTCCCGTTCGAGATCGCCGGAGTCCATCAGGCACTCAACCTGCTCCTCGCCACGGTGAAGTGCGCCGGCCTGGCGCAGGAGCTTGTCGATCAGTGTGGTCTTGCCATGGTCGACGTGCGCGATAATGGCGATGTTTCGTAGTTTGCGTGTCATGGGAGATGGGGACGGCCGCTGCCGTGGTCGCTCGGAGCGCGGCATTATACCGATTACGGGCGGGGACTCTAGTGCTGCAGTTTATTGTATAATCCGGCGCTCCGCTCTCGTGCGGCGATCGGACCCATTTCCCTAACCCCCGTCATGCCAGTGCAAAGAAAAGCAGTTGCCCTCATCTCCGGCGGACTCGACTCCATGCTCGCCGCCCGTGTCATCCAGGAGCAGGGCGTTCATGTGGAGGGTATCAATTTCTTCACCGGATTCTGCGTCGAAGGCCACACACACGCCATCCGGCGCCGGGACGTCGACAAGCAGAAGCGCAACAACGCCCTCTGGGTCGCTGAGCAACTCGGTATCAAGCTCCACATCGTGGACGTGATTGAAGAGTACAAGGACGTGGTGCTGAACCCCAAACACGGGTACGGCCAGCATTTGAACCCGTGCCTCGACTGCAAGATCTTCATGGTCAACAAGGCCGCGGCCTGGGCCTGGGCTGAAGAAAACGGGTTCGACTTTATTATCACCGGGGAAGTCATCGGCCAGCGTCCCAAGTCGCAACGCCGCGAGACGATGCCGATCGTCGCGCGCGAATCCGGTGCCGACGACCGCCTGCTCCGGCCTTTGTGCGCCAAAAACCTGCCGGAAACGCTACCGGAGCGCGAAGGCTGGGTCGATCGTTCGCGCCTCTATGACTTCCACGGTCGCAACCGCAAGCCCCAGATCGAACTCGCGAAACAGTTTGGCTTCACCGAGTACTCGCAACCGGCCGGCGGCTGTTGTTTTCTCACCGACGCCAACTATTCGAAGAAGCTTGCCGACCTGTGGCGGTCGCGCGGCAGCCGTGACTACGAACTTGACGACATCATGCTGCTGAAGGTTGGGCGCCACCTCCGGCCACGGCCGCACTTCAAGGTGATCGTGGGGCGCGAGGAAGGCGAAAATCACTACCTGTCCGGTTACAAGCACCAGTTCGTGACCCTGAACACGACCTCCCATCCCGGGCCGACAGCGCTGGTCGACGGCGAAAACCTTGATGCTTCGGATCTCACGTTGGCTGCCCGGATTGTCGCGCGATACAGCCAGGGTCGCGACGCGCCGGAAGTGACCGTCGAGGCTGGCTATCCGGGCGGCGATGCCATGACCCTCAAGATTGCGCCGCTTGCCTCTCCGGAACTGGATCCCGCCTGGCATGTCTGAACTCATCGAACTCGATGCACGTCGCCTGCTCTGCCCGATGCCGGTCATCCGAACACAGGACAGGATTCGTACCCTGAACACCGGCGACCGTCTCGTCGTCCATTGCACCGACCCCGGGGTGTTGCATGACATCCCTGCCTGGTGTCGTATCAACGGCCACGACGTCCTGGAAACGCGTACAGAGGGACGCGACATCACCATCACAATCGAGGTGCGATGAATGCACTATTTTGGGGATCATGAAGCAATAGCGACCCAAAATAGCGCATACTCCATCCGCTG
>JAGRIN010000358.1 GCA_020443245.1 Pseudomonadales bacterium | reverse complement strand
CGTTCATGTGTGAACACACTTTCGAGACCCGATCGAGATTGACGATGGTACTGCGGTGCACGCGCTGGAAGATGCTCGGGTCGAGCTGTTGCTCCAGCTCTTTCATGGTGATGCGCATGATGTGCGTCTCATCGCAAGCGTGAATGCACATGTAGTCGCCTGCCGCATCGATCCAGTCGATGTCGCGCGCCGCGACCAGCGTGGTTTCACCGCCGTCCTTGATCGCGAGCTTCTCCGGGAAGGCGCGCTGGCCGTCATGCTCCATGAGCAGTTGCGCGACGGAGCGCTCCGTTTTGCCGGTGATACTGATGATGAGTTCGATGAGGCGTTGTTTCTCGCTGACTGCGCCCTTCTCGGCCGCGTGCTGCCTCGCCCTTGCCACGGCCTCGGCGAGCCGGTCTTCATCAATGGGCTTCAGCAGGTAGTCCACCGCATGCACGTTGAAAGCCTCAATGGCGTACTGGTCGAACGCCGTCACGAACACAACGAGCGGCATGTCTTCCTGCTGCAGTCGCTTGACGACCTCGAATCCGTTCATACCGGGCATCTGGATATCCAGGAAGATGACATCCGGCGAGAGCGCGACGGCCGCGCCCAGGGCTTCGCGACCGTTGGCGGACTCCCCGACGACCTCGACCCCTTCGATCTGTTCGAGCCGCAGCCTGAGGCCCTTTCGTGCCAGCGATTCGTCATCGACGATCAATGCGCGCAATGCTTCCATAGTCATTCCGTCTCGTAGGGAATCCTGATTTCGATTTGCAGGCCATGCGGCAGTGCCTCGGAAAAACGGCAAGACTGCCGGTCACCGTACAGCTCTTTCAGGCGCTCACGTGTATTCGTAATCCCGACACCTGAAAATTCCGGAATCTTGCCTCGCTCGAGGGGTATGCCAGGCCCATCGTCCGTCACCGCAAGCAGCAAGTCACCCGCAAACACCTTGGCACTGATGGTGATCCGTCCGCCCGACTCCCTGCTCGCAACCGCGTACTTGATCGAGTTCTCCACCAGCGGCTGGAGGATCATGCTCGGTACCATTGCCTTGCGCGCCGCGTCGTCCATGTCAAATTCGACTGAAAGTCGCTCGTCGAACCTCACCTGCTCGATATCCAGGTAGAGCTTCATACTCCCGATTTCGTGCTCGAGGTCAACCTTCTGCATGGGGTCCTTGTCCAGCGAGTAGCGCAGGAAATGACTCAGCTTTCGCACCATCTCGCTGGCCGTCTCATTGTTCTTCTCGAGTACCAGCGTCGAGATGGCATTCAGCGTATTGAACAGGAAGTGTGGATTGAGCTGGTAACGGAGCATCCTCAGCTGGGATTCGTGTGCGAGCGCCTGCGCCTTGATGCTCTTCTCCTGTTCTTCCTGGAGCAGGTTATAGAACTTGAGGCCAAAATAGAGGCCGCTCCAGCACAGCATGAGAAAGTAGGAATAACCGATGATCCCACTGAAATAGGCGCTGTAGCCGTACTCCGCAACCGCATCAAACTCATCGTAATAGACGAACTGCGAATAGTTCTTGATGGGCTGCCACACCGCAGCGGTGGCGTAGGACGCGACGAGTGTCACGACGACACGCACGAGGACCGGCTTCTCCCAGATGGCGCGGTACACGTATCGCAACCCGGTGGTCAGGGCGAGACCTGCGATCGCATCGACGATGAGAAGCATGATCCTTTCGAACGGCTGGCCCCAATAGAGGTCCCGCAAGGCAAACAGCACAACCCACCCGCTCCAGCCGGCAAGCTGGAGTGCCCAGAACTGATAGTCCCGCGACTGGGACAAGTCGGAAAGTTTCACGTGCAAGGAAAAGACTTCGTGGTTTTACGTGAGATTATAGGGGAATGTCCCGGCCGCCATCAGTCAGCTTGCCGGGGACCACGCTCACCCCGTCGCAAACAGGATATAGTAGGCGCCATGGAATCGCTCAGGTTTGAACAGTTTACCGATACGCTGAAGGAACTCATCCGTGAGCCCAGCGTTGTCGGGGCGGAACACTCGTTCTTCCGGGTCCTGCAACGGGCCCTGGAAGAAAGGGGTGCGCATGTCTACTGGTACGAAGGGCTGCTGGTCGCCGAGGGCAACAATCCGCGTTCCGCCATGTTCTCTGCGCATATCGATCGCCACGGCCTGATGTGTACCGGTCCCAACGAATTCCAGTACGCAGCGTTCGTCGCGGGTTCCCGTTCCGACCTGCTTGGCAACTCGGTGTCGGAAAACCTGATGAACCGGATCGCGGGACGCTTCGACAATGTCGTTGTGCACGCGTACGAGCCCTGGTCAGGCGCCTATCGCGGCAAGGGTACGATCTTCAATTCGTACATCTGTGAGTACCGTAACAACCTGATATTCGAAGTCTCAGGACTCGAATACCTGGTTGCCGGGACACCGGTCGCGTTTGCAGACCGGTTGCGGCACGAGGGAGACAGGCTGGTCGGACAACTCGACAATGTGCTCACGACGGCGATGCTGGTCCACCTCTTCGAACTGGGGTTCGAGGGCACCGCCTTCTTCACTGCCGGCGAGGAAGCGGGCCGAAGCTGGCGCTACCTGCTCGAATGGTTCCGACGCTTCGGCGGCACGACCAACCGGCTCATTGTCGTGGACACATCGCCCTTCCCGGATGTCGCCGCCGCTAACGAGCAATTGCTGGTGCTGCGGAACAAGGACGCCAACGCGGCGTTCAGCGAAGAGACGACCGGGCTCGTCCGGGATGTGTGCGAGACGTTGGGCGTCTCGTTTCTCTTCAAGGACGAGTACGTTGAATCGAGGAACGAGCAGGCCCGGCGCGAGGGCGGATCGACGCAATCCCTGGGCAGTACGGAACTGGGCAGGATCGTGGCCGCCTCGAACGGGCTCGTGCACGGCACCACGCTGCAGATTCCGACTACCGGTTACCATACGATGGACGAATCGGCGTCCATCGCTTCGTGCGAGGCATTCCTGCGCGTGGTGCTCGCGATCGCGAACTCTTACCAGTAAGGCGCGAGATTGATCGAATTCACGGGAAGACTGAGCGCCCTCCGGCATCCACAGTACCTTCACTATTGGCTCGGGTCGTTTGCGTCGGTCGGCGCAACACAGCTCCAGGTCATGGGACAGGGCTGGCTCGTCTACGAGATCACCAAATCGGCGCTGGCGCTCGGCTATCTCGGCGCGGCAGCCTCGATACCCTCCATCGTCATGACGCTCTTCGGTGGCGCGCTTGCAGACCGCATGGACAAGCGCCGCGTGCTGATGACGACCTCGCTCATCACCGGATCGCT
>JAGRIN010000357.1 GCA_020443245.1 Pseudomonadales bacterium | reverse complement strand
CGATGCGCTGCAAGGATCTCGCGATTGCAGCGGCGCGCCGTGAGTGCAAGATTTGCGACGTGCAGTTCCTGGACCACACCGTACAGCTCGTCCGGCTCTCGATGAGTCGAGATCGGGAGAACCGCTGGCGGATCTGGCGCGAGTACCGGTTCGAGTACTCCGAGGATGGACAGGAGCGGCTGTCCGGTCAGCTCAGCATGCTTGGCCAACAGGTCATTCGAGTCGCGCTTGAGACGTTCAACCCGGTCATTCATTAGCAAGGCGTTTGTTGTCGTCGCACTCGGTGTGCTGGCGGGCTGCGCCTCGACTCCCGTTACCTGTCCATCGCCGGACTACTCGCCCGTCATCGCTTCGCTGACCGCCGCCGATCTTGCGTTGCTGGACAGCGTGCCGCGGAACAACATGGCACGAGGAGAGCGCGCCGCATCGCTGCTTGGGAGCGCAGCGTGCGATTCAACGTCATCGACGGCAATCAAGTCGAGCAACCAGTTCAACTACGAGTGCGTGATTGCCGGAATGATGCCGGCGCGGATCGTCATCGGCGCGCATTACGACAAGGTCTGGCAAGGGCAGGGCGTCATCGACAACTGGACCGGCATCGTGGTGCTTCAGATGCTCGCGCACTGGTTCGCGGCCCATCCTCCGGTGCACACGATGGTATTCGTCGCGTTTGGCGAGGAAGAGCCCGGGATGATCGGTTCGCGCGATTACGTACGTCAACGTGGCGTGGACAACGTTGCGGCGATGGTCAATATCGACACGCTGGGCATCGGGCCTTTGACAATAGACAGTCGCTCCGACGAGGCGCTGGCGTGTAGGGCACGTGAGGCTGCTGCGGCAAGCGGTGTGGAAACGCGCTCGAATGCATTGCGTGAATCGGTGTCGGACTGGGAGCCGTTCGATCGGCGGGGTGTGCCGATCCTCAACTTCCATTCACTGGATGCGCGTAGTCTCAGGCTGCTTCACTCGAGCCGGGACCGTCGCAGCAACCTGATCGACGCACGCCTGGAAGAGGCCGCACGCGGCATACTGAATGCGGTGATCTACCTGGATCGCTCAGCCGAAAATATCGTCGAACGTTGATTGCCACTTCTCGAGGTCGGTACCCTCCGCGTCATGCAGGAGAATCCCGATGGCGATGTCATCCTCATCAAGCGACCGGCTCCATCGAACTTCGCCGCGCAACAAGTACATGGCAAACGGGTCGCCGATACCGATTGTGATATTAACCAGGGTGCCGGGTGGTAGAGACTGGTCTGAACGGAACTGCAGGCCGTGAGGGGAGAAGTCGACCGCCTCGCAGGCGATTGAAACGCCGATCAGGTCGGGATCTTCGTCACAGTCGTGGACGTGCACGAAGAACCGGACGTTGTGCTGGATCCGTGCTTCGCTGCGTTTATCCATAAAACCTTCCGTGTCGATACCACCTACCCGATATTATGGGCTGGCAAGTGGCACTTCAACAGCTAATTCGGGTCGATCAGGCTGCGGTAGGTCTTGAGGTGTTTGAGGGCCTCCGCGTGCTCGCCAACCAGCTCGTACAGCCGCGAGAGATTGTAGTGGGCGTCGGCGAAAGAGCCGGCCCGCTTGTATGCGGCGATCGCGTCGTGGATGCGCCCCATGTCTTCGAGCAATGTGCCGAGGTTGAAGGCGGCGAGGACATTGTCGGGTTCGGCCTCGAGGGCACTGCGATAGTGTGATTCGGCCTGCTCGTAGTCACCGGATTCCTGTAGCAGGCGACCCAGGTTGACGTGAGCGTCGGAGTGCTCGGGGTCGAGTTCCAGTGCGCGGAGGTACGCGGCGGGGGCATCCTCGGGACTGACCGCCTCGAGATCCACGCCAAGATCGAACCAGTCATCGCTCGAGAGTTGGTCGTCGTTGGCCTCGGCTTCTTCGGCTGCCTGTCGCGCGAGCGGCGCCACGCTGCCGGCAAGATCCGCGACCGAAAAGTTGAAGTGGAACTGGCCGGACTCCGGGTTATACACCTGGTCCTGGTCGCGAATCACGACCTGTCCCCCGTCACCGGAGATGCGTAGCGCTGTCAGCGGACGGTTTTGCGGCAGTCGTTGCTGCAGGGTGATCAGGCTGCGATTGATGCGGCTGCGCCGCACGCCGGCATTCAGGAGTTCCTTGGCCGTACGTAGGACGACGATGTCCTGGAAGCTGAACTGATAGCGACCGTGGCGGCCCTTTTCAAGGTCGAGCACCCCGCGCGCGATATCACGAATCACTTCCTGTGGAAGTTCGAGGAGTTCGGCGACTTCCCGGGTCGAATATCCCTTCATTCTATGGCTGCGAGATTACTTGGTGGCCTTCTTTCGCGTCGTCTTTTTCTTCGGCTCTTTCTTCGGTGCGCTCTTGGCCTTGGTACCGGAAGGCTCCTTGGCTTTCAGGCTGGCCTTGAGCGCTTCCATGATATCGATAATCTTCGCTTCCGGCCTCTCTTCCGGTACAACCACGATTTCCTGGCCGTTGACCTTGCGATCGATGACCTCGAGCATGTGATCGCGCACCTCGTCACGGTACTTCGAGGGCTCGAACTTCTCTGCCGACACCTGGTCGACGAGCTGCTTGGCGAGATCCAGTTCTTCCTTGCGAATTTCGGGATCCGGAATCTCCACGTCGTCGAAGCTGCGCAATTCTTCCTGGTGGCGAAGCTGGATCATCACGATTCCACGATCAAGTGGGTGAATCAGGACAAGGTAGCACTTGCCGCGAGCGGCATAGGTCGCAAGGGCGGACTTGCCGGTCTGCCGCATGGCCTCGGCGAGCAGGTGATAAGAGCGCCCGGCGCCCTTGTCGGGGCCAAGGTAATTCGCCTTCTCGACGTAGACCGCGTTGACTTCCTCTGCGGGGACGAACTCGTGGATCGTAATCTCGTTGGTGGACTTGGCGTCCATGGCCTTCATCTCTTCGTCGGTGAAGAGGACGTATTGGCCCTTGGCAAATTCGTAACCCTTGACGCGATCCTCTCGCTCGACCACTTCGCCATCGGTCACGGCGACGTATTGCTGCTTGAGTCGCGCGCCATCCTTGCGCAGCATGTTGAAGTGAACGCCCTTGGTCGAATCCACGGTGGAGTACAACTTGACCGGGATCGCGACCATGCCGAACGAGATGATGCCGGAACCCATTGCTCTCGCAGCCATAAATCGGAACCTTCCTGTGGACGGACCGTAAAGCTTAGTCCAAACTATCGTTAAAACAAAGGGATATCCACGTCTTCTAACGTGGATTATTCCATCTAGCCTTCGGCGCGACGGATCATGTCGCGCGCAATGA
>JAGRIN010000356.1 GCA_020443245.1 Pseudomonadales bacterium | reverse complement strand
CGGATGCAGGGGTGGAACACGGTCCATGTCACGTCGGCGAAGCAGGGCGTGACCGCCGAGGCGCGCGAAACGTCGCGTGGCTTCGAGTTCTATCGGACGCCGCCGACTACCGCAGCCTGGACCAGATTACCATCGTGCGGCCAGCTAGCCGTCGTCACCAGCTTGCGCCCGCGTATCCGAGGGATCATCGCTGCCGAGAGGCCGGTTCTCGTTCACGTCCATTCGCCGTGCCTCAACGCACTCGCTGCCCTGCCCGTGGCTGCAGCAGCAGGTATCCCCGTGGTCTACGAGATCCGGGCGATTTGGGAGGACGGCGCCGTCGATAGCGGGAGCTGTAGGGAAGGGGACCTTCGTTATCGCCTGTCCCGCTGGCTGGAAACGCATGCATGCAGAAAGGCTACGCGGGTCGTAACAATCAGCGCCGCTCTGAAACGCGAGATCGAAGGTCGCGGTATCGCGGGAGACCGCATCAACGTGGTTCCGAACAGTGTCGATATCGAACGCTTTACCGCAGCGCCCCAACCTTACGATGCGGCCGAGGGAGCAAGGCTCGGCCTCAGTGCCGGCCACACGCTGGGTTTCATCGGTACTTTCTTCCCGTACGAAGGGCTCGAAGTCCTTATCCGGGCCGTGCCCGCGTTACGAGCGCGGCTCCCGCAAGTGAAGGTGCTACTGGTCGGGGATGGCCCGGAGATGGCCTCGTTGCAGGAGCTGGCGCAGAACCTCGGAGTCGGCGAGGCAGTGGTATTCACCGGGCGCGTCGATCATGCAAGCGTTGAGCGCTATTACAGTCTGGTCGACATTCTGGTTTACCCCCGGGTGTCGAAGCGTGTGACTGAACTCGTCACGCCCCTCAAGCCACTCGAAGCCATGGCCCAGCGCAAGTTCGTGGTAGCCTCTGACGTCGGCGGCCACCGCGAGATGATCGAAGACGGCGAAACCGGCGTTCTGTTCTCGCCAGGTGACCCCAAGGCACTCGCAGAGGCATGCCTGGGTATCCTCGAGGACCGCGACGGAGCCCTGCCCTTGCTGGATCGGGCACGCCACTACGTCGAATCGGAACGGGATTGGAAGCGAAACGCGAGGCTTTATGACGACGTATATGAACGATGCATCGGTCGCTGAGCGAATCCCGCGAGTGCATCGAATGGTAGTCTTGTTCTGCGCTTGTCGTGCGGCTGTCCCGGCCGGTACGCGCAGGGTGCTGCACGGTTGACCAAGCGATGACTGACCCGAAAGACAACGTCGCCAGATTCTTTGACGGGGACGCGGCCGACTATCTTCGCCACCAGTACGGGGAAGATCTCGATTCGTTCATGGCAGTCAGGCGCGAGACGGTCGCGCGAATGCTCGGCAGGCACTGTGCCGCGCTGCTCGTCCAGGGGTGTACTGTGGTCGACGCAGGCTGTGGGCCAGGTATCCTGATCGACGTGCTGTCCCGGTACCCGGTCCACTACAGCGGTGTCGATATTGCGGCAGGGATGATAGATCTTGCCCACGAGCGTCTGGCCGCTGTCGCCAACCCAGGGTTCAGCGGCAGCCTGCAACTCGGGGACGTTGAGCAATTGTCGTTCGAAAGCGGCCGCTTCGACATCGCGGCGAGCCTCGGTGTAATTGAGTATCTGAACGGGGATGAGCGCCTGCTCGGGGAACTCGTCCGCGTAACCCGGCCAGGCGGTTTCATTGTCGTCGCCGTGACCAACGAGGCTGCGTACAACCTGTGGCTGGAAGGCGGGATCGACTGGATGCGAAATCACAAAACGTCGAGTCGCGTGGTCAGCCATGTCAAGAGAGCCATGGGGCGCGGCGAGTTCAAGCAGCGGGATTTCGTGCTAAGACGACACGACTGCCTGCAGTTCGAACGATACGCGGTGAGCCTGGGCCTGCGCGTAATCGACTCAGCTTACTTTTACATGAATTTGTTGCCGTATCCTCTCAACGTACTGTGCGGGCGGGGGCTGAACAAGTGGGCAAACGAGTTACACGAGCGCACCAGTTCGGAGAGAATCAAGCGTCGAGGAGAAGGCTTCGTTCTACTATTGGGCAAGCCTGCGGCTTGACCGCGCATCTCTTCACGGGAGCGACTCGATCCTGGTGCCATGCCGAAGCGACGCCGTCGTCATTCTTCGACCGGCAAAGCCGTCCGTCGGATTCCGTAGTGTTCTGTGCATAAGGGAGAGAACATGCAATGACGACCTACGATGCTGCCTTCTTCGAGTACGTCAATTCCGGAGCAGTCCGGTCGGCTGAACATCTGCTACCCCATCTCACTGGTGCACTCTCGTTGAGCAGAGTGCTGGACGTCGGCTGTGGCCACGGTGCGTGGCTTTCGGTATGGCAGAAGCTCGGCATCGACGACATCACGGGTATCGATGGAGACTATGTCAATCGGGACAGGCTGCTGATAGAGAGGGACGATTTTTTGGCCAGAGATCTCGCCGAAGGATTCGAACTCGGGCGCCGTTTCGACCTCGTGCAGAGCCTCGAAGTCGCCGAGCATCTTCCTGCGTCGTGCGCTGCGCGTTTCGTTGAAAGCATCGTGCGGCACGGGCCTCTGGTCCTGTTCTCGGCCGCGCCCAAGGGACAGGGCGGCGACCACCACGTCAACGAGCAAGATTACGACTACTGGCGAGCCTTGTTCGAAAAGCATGGTTATGTGGCGCTCGACTGTATCCGACCGCTGGTAGCGGGAATCTCCGCCATCGAGCCATGGTATCGATACAACGTGATTCTCTATAGCCATTTGGACGCGCTTGCCGGCTTGCCGGATGCGTTCAGACGCTGTCAGGTTCCTCGAGGTGTTCGTATCCCGGACGTATCGCCCGCGCTCTACAGGGCACGCAAGCTCGTCGTTGGGATGATGCCAGTCCCCTTGATGACCCGCCTTGCCAAGGCCAAGGAGCGTCTTGTCGGTCGTGCGCGCGGCGTCGCCAGTATTTGAACCACCTCTGGAAGTTAGCGTCGTGAACCGCACTTCGATCCTCATGCTTACGGCCGCGTCGTTCTCGGCAGCGGCTGGCCAGCTCTTGTTCAAAGTCGGCGCCAGCGGGCGCCAACAGCTGGCCGATTTCGTCAACCTGCCGATCATCGCCGGCCTTTTCCTCTATGGCATCGGCACGGTCATGTGGATTTACGCGCTGTCGTCGCAGAAGCTGGTAAACGTCTACGTGTTTACGGCATTGACCTTCGTGCTGGTCTACGCGGCCGGAATTGTCTTGCTGAAAGAGCAGGTGTCGGGCCCGGCAATGGTGGGTATTGGCCTGGTGCTGTGTGGTTTGTACCTGATTACCGGG
>JAGRIN010000355.1 GCA_020443245.1 Pseudomonadales bacterium | reverse complement strand
CGTCCTACGGGGATGAAGATGAATATGCGGGCACCGACAAGGAGCGGATCATCATCCTGGGCGGCGGGCCCAACCGCATCGGCCAGGGTATCGAGTTCGACTATTGCTGCGTTCACGCGGCGCTCGCTATGCGAGAAGACGGCTTTGAGACCATTATGGTCAACTGCAATCCGGAGACGGTTTCGACCGACTATGACACGTCGGATCGCCTCTACTTTGAACCGCTCACGCTCGAGGATGTACTTTCCATCGTCGAACTCGAGAAGCCCTGGGGCGTGATCGTGCAGTTCGGCGGCCAGACGCCGCTGAAGCTTGCCCATGACCTCGAGCGTGCAGGCGTGCCGATTATCGGTACCAGTCCTGATGCCATTGACCGGGCAGAGGACCGGGAACGCTTCCAGCAGATGATCGGGAAACTCGGGCTGAAGCAACCGCCGAATCGTACCGTCAAGAACATCGAAGCCGGCCTCAAGGCCGCGGCCGAAATCGGCTACCCGCTGGTTGTGCGTCCCTCCTATGTGTTGGGCGGACGCGCAATGGAAATCGTCTACGACGAGGTGGAGCTTTCGACGTATATGCAAACGGCGGTGCTCGTGTCCAACAAGTCGCCGGTACTGCTCGACCGCTTCCTGGACCAGGCGATCGAGGTCGACATCGATGCGGTATCGGATGGCAAGGATGTCGTCATCGGCGCGGTCATGGAGCACATCGAGCAGGCAGGCATCCACTCGGGCGATTCCGCGTGCTCACTGCCGCCCTATAGCCTGGATGACGCGAAGATCGAGGAAATGCGGCACCAGGTGAAAGCCATGGCGGTAGAGTTGGGCGTCATCGGGCTCATGAACGTGCAGCTCGCCGTGCAAAACGGCGACATCTATGTGCTCGAAGTGAACCCGAGGGCCTCTCGTACCGTGCCTTTCGTCTCCAAGTGCATCGGCACGTCACTCGCCAAGATTGCCGCACGCTGCATGGCGGGTACCTCGCTCGAAGACCAGGATTTCACGCATGAAATCGTCCCCGATTATTACAGCGTAAAAGAAGCCGTGTTTCCGTTCGGCAAGTTCCCGGGCGTCGATCCGATCCTGGGGCCCGAGATGAAGTCGACCGGGGAGGTGATGGGAGTCGGACGCAGCTTCGGGGAAGCCTACGGCAAGGCACAGCTTGCTGCCGGGGAGAACATCCCGGCGCGGGGCAAGGTGTTCCTTTCAGTGCGTGACGCCGACAAGTCCGCGCTGGCTGACCTTGCCGGCGGACTGATCGGACTCGGTTTCAAGCTCGTGGCGACTCGCGGTTCCGCGAAAATCATCACCGATGCTGGCATGGCCGTGGAAGTCGTGAACAAAGTGCAGGAAGGCCGCCCGCATATTGTGGACATGCTGAAGAACCAGGAAATCGACTTCATCATCAACACGACCGAGGGCAAACAGGCCATCGCAGACTCGTTCATGATCCGTCGCACCGCGCTCCAGCAGAAGGTCTATAACACGACGACGATGGCGGGAGGGCGCGCCTGCATACTGGCTCTTCGCCACGAGGATGGCTATGAAGTCCATCCACTCCAGGAACTGCACGCCCGTTCGAGCATCGCGAACCCGAGGCGTGGAACGGCCTGAACCGGTAGCGTCCCGAACAGCCGGGTTTTCTCTTTACAACAACCAAAATCTCTTTAAGACTGTTGCCCTGTCAGTCGAGACAGCATCACCAGGTATTTTCTTTATGGACAAGATTCCGATGACCGCGCATGGCGAACGAGCGCTCCGGGAGGAACTCGATCACCTGAAGTCCGTCAGGCGGCCGACCATCGTCAAGGCAATCGCCGAAGCACGGGCGCAAGGAGACCTGCGCGAGAATGCGGAATACCAGTATGCCAAGGAAGAGCAGGGCTTCATCGAGGGGCGGATCGTCGAGATCGAGAACAAGCTGTCGAAGGCGCAGATTATCGATGTGACGAAAATCCCTCCTTCGGGCAAGGTTATTTTCGGTGTGACCGTTCGCCTGCTGAATCTCGACAGTGACGAGGAAGTCACCTACAAGATCGTCGGCGACGACGAGGCTGACATCAAGGTCAGCAAGATCTCCGTGTATTCACCCATTGCGCGCGCCCTGATCGGCAAGACCCCGGGAGATGTCGCGCGGGTGGTGACGCCCACCGGCGAGGTGGAATACGAGATCTGCGAGGTCGAGCACCTCTAGGGACTGCCGGCGAGCGCGCTAGAGGATGTCGGTCCGGAGTACGTTCGATTTGCTGCGGTCGGGCTTCGCCGCCGGGCGATAGACCACCGCGATACCCCCAATGGTCTGCACGAGTTCGGCACCCGACTTTTCGCACATTTCGGCAATGAGTGCCTTGCGTTCATCGCGGTCGGCGACCACCTTGACCTTGATGAGCTCGTGGTCCTCCAGCGCCCGCGCCAGCTCTGCCATGACCGGGTCTGAAAGACCGTTGCCGGCCACGGTCACGACCGGGTGCAGTTTGTGGGCGATGGCGCGGAACCGTTTTTTGTCCGACTGGCTTATCATGGGTTTGCCGGGAATGAAGGGGCGGCGATTCTAACTGCCCGCGTGGCGGGACGACAACCATGAAACGATCGAAATCGAGCGCAAAGTGGCTCAGGGACCACGAAAATGACGAATTCGTCCAGCGGGCTCGCCGGGAGGGCTATCGTTCGCGCGCAAGTTACAAACTGCTCGAGATAGACGACAAATTCCGCCTGTTGTCCCCCGGAACGCGGGTTGTCGATCTCGGCGCAGCGCCGGGCGGCTGGACCCAGGTGGCGGCCCAGCGAACCGGTGGCCAGGGCCGGATTGTGGCGCTGGACATCCTGCCCATGGAACCTGTCGCAGGCACCGTGTTCATACAAGGAGATTTCACGGAAGAATCGGTGCTGGATGAGTTGATCCGGGTCGTGGGCGGACCCGTAGACCTTGTAATCTCGGATATGGCCCCAAACATGAGTGGTATGAAGGCTGTCGACCAGCCGCGGCAGGCGTACCTGGTTGAACTTGCCGTCGATCTGGTCGATAAGGTACTCAGGCCGGGTGGAAACCTTGTCGTGAAGTGCTTTGAGGGCGAAGGGATCGGTGACATACGGGAAATGTTCCGGTCGAGATTCGACAAAGTGTCGAACGTGAAACCGAAGGCGTCGCGGGGAAAATCGCGGGAAATCTATCTCGTCGGCTGCGGGTTTCGGCCGATTTAAGATTGGCAATTTCTATAGTAAGGTGGTTTTCCTGACGGGAAATACGCCTTGTGAGAGGATACTCCTTTGAATGATATGGGAAAAAACCTGCTGCTTTGGCTGATCATTG